>DGDD01000047.1:2300-2601 GCA_002385265.1 Chitinophagaceae bacterium UBA3961 | reverse complement strand
CATGAATCCAGGTGTAGAGGCGGTGGAAACAGCCATGAAGCTTTCTCGCCGTTGGGGCTATGAGGTTAAGGGTGTTCCCGAAAACAAAGCCACTATACTAGTGTGTTCCCATAACTTCCACGGAAGAACTAGTACCGTGATTTCATTTAGTTCCGATCCTTCTTCCTATTCCAAATTCGGACCTTTCATGCCCGGTTTCAAAACCATTCCTTACAACGATTTAAATGCGTTGCAAGAAGCAGCAATGGACCCGAATGTTTGTGGCTTTCTAGTGGAGCCCATTCAAGGTGAAGCAGGTGTG
>DGDD01000047.1:0-1940 GCA_002385265.1 Chitinophagaceae bacterium UBA3961 | reverse complement strand
GCAAAAAAGATATGTGAAGACAATCATGTGTTGTTTATTGGTGATGAAATTCAGACGGGCCTTTGCAGAACCGGTGCTTTGTTGGCTTGTGATCACGAAAATGTGCGACCTGATATCCTCATTCTTGGGAAAGCGCTCAGTGGCGGTACTTTGCCAGTGAGTGCAGTTTTGGCCGATGATGAGATCATGCTAACCATAAAACCCGGAGAGCATGGATCAACTTATGGAGGAAATCCATTGGCTTGTAAAGTAGCCATCACCTCCTTGCAAGTTTTGAAAAATGAACAATTGGCCGCAAACGCAACAGCCATGGGTGAATTGATGCGAAAGAAATTGAATGAAATAGACAGCCCTTTCTTGAAACTGGTTAGAGGGAAAGGTCTCTTGAATGCAATTATCATTGAACACCAAAATCCGGAAGCCGCTTGGGAGCTTTGTTTACAAATGAAAGAGTTAGGGCTTTTAGCTAAACCAACTCATGGCGATAAAATTCGTTTGGCACCACCTCTTATTATTAATTCCGGACAAGTAGAAGAAGCCGTTTCAATAATTAAAAAAGCTTTGACTAAATTGTAGTTCAAATTAGCAATATGGATACCCACTTACACCACGAAGAACTGCACTTACAAAGCAGTGATTTAATTAGAGATGTTGTTATTGGAATGAGCGATGGATTGACCGTGCCATTTGCATTGGCAGCGGGTTTAAGTGGCGCAGTGGAATCTACTTCCATCATCGTAATTGCCGGTATTGCAGAAATAGCAGCCGGATCTATAGCGATGGGGTTAGGAGGATATTTGGCCGGAAAAACAGAACAAGACCATTATGCCACCGAACTTAAACGGGAATATCACGAAGTTGATCATTTACGAGAACGTGAAATAGCAGAAACCAAGGAGTTTTTCGCTAGCATTGGCCTCAGTGAATCTTTACAAAATGCGGCAACAGATGAAATAGCTCAGGATAAAGATAAATGGGTCGATTTTATGATGAAATATGAGCTTGGGCTCGACAAACCCGATCCTAAACGAGCTACTAAATCGGCCCTTAATATTGGGATTTCGTACGTTATCGGGGGTTTGGTGCCACTTGGTCCATATTTCTTTGTTGACGATCCGATCAATGGCTTGAAAATATCAATTGTGGTTACGTTGTTGTGCCTGTTTATATTTGGATGGTTTAAAAGTAAGATCACAGGCATCTCTCCTTGGCTTGGTGCCATTCGAGTAACACTCATCGGGGCTTTAGCTGCCGGTGCTGCTTTCGGCGTTGCTAAATTGCTAGAATCTTGATAAAAAAAAGCTACTGATTTTTCAGTAGCTTTTTTACTATTTCTTTTCTGTAACCGGAAGATCCGGCAATAAACTCATGACTAGTACAACAACCGACAACACCAACATTAAATATATCCCCAATTCTCTAGTGGGACAAACGGCACCGTAGCAAGCGCCAAACATAATAAAAGTCCTAACGGCGTAAGCAGTAATAATTGCAGCAATCAATAAGTTCCAACGCTTGGCCCAAACTCTTGGGATTAAAAAGAAAACCGCTGCAATACCACCCAGTACTACGAAGGCTTTTCCTGGCTTTCCGTATTGATTTGCTTCAGAGAAAAAACCGGTGAAATGTTTATTGATATCAGGATAATACGCCCAATTCATAAAACATACAGCTATCAACCCGGCTACTGCCGCAGCACCTATCCATTGTGAATACTTCATAAACTATCAATAATTGCCGCAAAATTAAGCAATCATCAGAATTAAAGACAGAATTCTAGTGGTTCTGCAAATCACCACGGTAATTAGAAGCCTTCATAAAAGCCTCCAACTTTCTGGAATTGGTATACTTTAGTTCCAAAATGTCTTTGATGGCTTGCTTCTTATCGGAAGCATTTAAATAATACGATTTACTAATAACATATCCCATAAAGTATCCAA
>DGDD01000011.1 GCA_002385265.1 Chitinophagaceae bacterium UBA3961 | reverse complement strand
GAGCCTGTTTTGTCTGAATTAATTGAGTGGTGCAAATTTGGGCCATCTACCGCCCAAGTAGAAGAATGCGCCGTATTTCATGCGCCTATTAGAGATTTTGAGCGTTTCGAAATTTTACGTTAGTCCATTTAACAAAAAAAGTTATTGAAAAAGCACGCTTTGTATTAACTTGTTCCTTCCAATCTTAAACATGTTAATATGAAGAAGCAAGCCCTCTTTTTGGTAGCCTTTGTAGCTACCCTCACTGTTTCGGCACAACAAGTTGTTCGAAACGGCGACCCCAAACTCACGGAACAATGGACACCTGAACCACGTGTGGTGGCCCCAGGTAAAACTGCCGCAGACGCACCTGCCGATGCAATCGTTTTGTTTAATGGTACTGATGCTTCAGCATTCGCAGCAAAAGACGGTGGCCCTATCAAATGGAAAATTGAAAATGGTGCAATGACCGTTGTAGGAGGTACCGGAGAAATTCATACCAAACAAGGTTTCGGTGATTGTCAACTTCACATTGAGTGGAGAACACCTGCTGAAGTTAAAGGTGATGGTCAGGGAAGAGGTAACAGTGGTATCTTTTTAATGGGTAAATATGAACTTCAAGTTCTGGATTCTTACAATAACCGTACGTATTCAAATGGGCAAGCTGCAAGTATTTACAAGCAAATTCCACCATTGGTAAACGCTAGTCGTGGACCGGGCGAATGGCAGACTTATGATATTATTTTTACGGCTCCTCGTTTTTATCCTGATGGATCGGTGAAATCACAGGCTCAAATAACCGTGATTCACAATGGTGTATTGGTGCAATTCAATTCACATTTATTAGGCGGTACTCAATACATTGGTGTGGGTAATTACGAAGCACATGGCCCAGAAGAACCCATTATTTTGCAAGATCATGGCAATCCTGTGAGCTTTAGAAATATTTGGATTCGGAAGCTTTAAATAATTTTCAACACGCTAAAACGGAGTCAACACAATGTGTTGACTTTTTTTTTGTCGCAAAGGGGAAGAAGGTAAAGAAGTTACTCAAAGTTGTACTTGTATTTTACAACTTGCTAGCGATTTCAGTATTCATCCAAATGTCCTTAGAAGTAGTTTTGCATTCATGATTGAAAACGATATTTCTTATAAAATCATTGGAGTCGCATTTAAGATCCACTCAACATTTGGAAGTGGGCTGCTAGAGTCGGTCTATAAAGAACTTCTATATCACCATTTACAAAAAACAGGGATGACAGTTTCAAAAGAAATCGCGATACCATTAATTACCGAGGAAGTAAAACTTGATTGTGGTTTTAGAATTGATTTACTCGTAAATAACAAGGTTGTAATTGAAGTAAAAAGTGTGGAAGCAATTCATCGTAATCACGTTGCGCAAACACTCACCTATTTGCAATTGGGTGGCTACAAATTGGGGTTAATCTTGAATTTCGGAGAAAAAGATCTGAAAAAAGGCATCAAAAGACTGGTTTTATGATTTTTTGACCACAGATGCCCACAAATTACAACAGATAAACACAGATTGGCCTCCGCTCTCTTATAGTTTTAAAAAAAACAACAGCCAATCTGTGAAATTGGCTGTTTAAAATTTGTGCTATCTGTGGTCAAGAAAAAATTTCCTATTACTGAAATACTCTTATATAGTCCACAATCATCCGCTGCGGGAAAGTTGTAGAAGAATCCGGCACACCGGGCCAATTACCGCCAACCGCAATATTGAATATGAAGAAGAACGGAGAATTGAATGGATAGTTTTGATTCACTTCTGTTTTTGCGAGCGACAAAGACAACACGTCGTCTACATATATTTTAATTGAGTCTTGCGTCCAAATCATGCTGTAAACATGAAACTCATCATTGAATCCACCTGTAGTCAATATTCTACTGGTTGTTTTAGAGGCACGAGTAGCGAATGAATTTCCCCAATGGCAAGTAGCATGTACTTTATTTGTTTCATGCCCTAAATATTCCATAATATCAATTTCGCCACAGGCAGGCCAACTTACCACATCAATATTATTGCCCAACATCCACAAAGCCGGCCAAATACCTTGACCTTTTGGCATTCTTGCGCGAATGTCAACACGACCAAAAGTAAATGTCTTTTTATCTTTCGTGATCATGCGTGCAGAAGTGTAGTTTGAATTTCCGTAACGCTCTGATCGAGCTTCAATGATCAAATTACCGTTCGATACAAAGGCATTTTCAGTTCTATTGGTATAATTCTGCAATTCATTGTTACCCCAACCGTTATTATTGCCTTGTTCGAAAGTCCAAAAATTTGAATTTACAGCGGTACCATCGAATTCGTCTTGCCAAACCAGCGTATACCCGGGGTAAGTAGTAGGTGTTGAATAACCCGTATTGCTAACCGGATAATACAATAAGTTTTCATTCACGATAGTACCGGTAGCCTTATCTTTTACAAAGCTTCCGTTCACGGCTTTACTCAACTGAACATAAAAAAGCTGACTTTCTCTACGCAAACTATCTCCTGTAACAGTGATCTCAATAAACGCTTCGGTGCTGTTCGCAGGAATGGTAACCGTCCCCGATTTTGGAATAAAATCCGTGTTTGCCTTCGCGTTTCCTTCTACAGTTGTATAGTCAAAACTCACTTCGGCATTCACTGCCTTGTCGAGCAATACTTGAAATTTGAAAGTAGAGGAGGTTTTCTGGCGGTCTTGGGAGAGGTTGTAAATCGATATGGTTCCCGATTCTTTTGAATCTCCTTTTTTACACGAAATAATGCCTGTTCCGAGCAGGAAAAGCACAAAAACAATACGATTCATATGGCTGGCTATTAAATGAACTGACAATATAATTCAAAGACCGAAATTCCGGCTATTTTGATGCATCTTTTCGCAAAGAAGTTGCAATTTCCCCAAACACACGATTGTTTTGCTTTTCACGTAACTTCAAGCCAAATATGCACCATGGATAGTTTTATCAGCGATATTTCCAAACGCGAATTCCCTCTAAACGAACGAATTGTGGGGAAATTCATCCGAAAACCCATCCTGGAAATGATTCAGGAAGAACACCCCAACTTCGGCAAAGAAAGTTCCTGTGCTGTGGGTGAATGGAACTATTTCAGGGAACAATATATCAGTAGGTTCATGGACAAAAGTGCCGCTAATCTAGATCAACTGAAAGCCACTGTAATTGAGTCAATGAACAAGGATACCACTTTAACCGATACCCTCGGCACCGACGATGCCGTTCCACTTAGCTTTGGGCAGAAATTGGCAGATAAAGTCGCTGACTTTGGTGGTAGCTGGACCTTTATATTATCGTTCATGGGCTTTCTTTTTGCATGGATCATTTTAAATGCATTCTGGCTAAACAACAAAGGATACGACCCCTACCCTTTTATCTTACTAAATTTGATTCTCTCCTGTATAGCAGCGCTGCAGGCCCCCATTATTATGATGAGCCAAAACCGCCAGGAAGAAAAAGATCGGGAAAGAGCCAAGAAAGACTACATGATCAACTTGAAATCAGAGCTGGAGATTCGGAACCTTCATGAAAAGATCGATCATCTCATTCTCCACGAGCAACAGGAACTCATCGAAATTCAAAAAATTCAAATTGAATTAATGAATGAATTGCTAGCAAAAATTGGGGAGAGGAAAGAGTAAAGATCGTTCTTATTCACCCCTACGAACGCAGCACAAAGATCTCGCAAAGCAGAAGATATAAACGTTCAAACACCCTACTAACCTTTACTACAAAGAAAAGAGCCCTAACGAGGGCTCCATTCTTAATTCTTAAATTCTAATTCTTAATTAATTCTTCGCCGCTACCCCTCCCTTCTTACTCTCCACACTTACAGTATATTTTGCGTTTCCTTGAACAATCCAGCGCACTGTTACAGTGCCAAGACCCGGAATATTAGGAACAGCAATTGTTTGAGGCGATTGCGTTTGTTCGCTCGACAAATTCAGGTCTTCATTGTCAACAATCATTCCTGCCAACACTTTAGCAGAAGTAGAAATCGAAATGTAATCAGGTACTTCAATTTTGTTCTTTACATCTTGACTGCTATGAGTGGGCATCAAACGATCGTTATAAACAGTAGCTGTTATTTCTTTTAAACCATCACCCAAGTCTTTCTCCTTTACTTCGCTGACTAAGAGCTTCGGCGTATGATAACAATGATAAATAGTAAAGGCCATGTTTCGGTGCGCATCAGATTCTAACAAGAAACCTGGATGTGCTCTGGTGAAATTCTTCTTGAATCCACCTATTTCAATTTTTCCATATTGAGGATGATTGTATTCTTTCCAATCAACAAACGCGTCCTTGAACAACAAATAGCGATCAAATTCATAGGTCTTATTATCGAAAGGATCTCTTGTCCCTTCTTTCATATACATTAGGAATGGAGTCCACAATTCGTTGGAATAAGTATAGATACCGCGACCGGCATAGAACCAGTCTAATTCACCACCATAAGCTGAATACAGATCCTTGTATACTACCAAGTATTTGTAGCCGGGGATCATTTCTTCGCCTTTTTTAGCGATGGCATCGTATACTGCAACATCTTGTGCATTGTAAGTACCAACATCTTCTTGTCCACCCGGACCGCGTAAAATCATGCCACCTGCATTGTGATAGCTCTGCGCGGCAGCAATATTTGGGTGTTTCACTACAAATTCCATGATGGCTCTATTCTCAGGTAATGAGAAGGGATATTTATAAGCGCCATTTTGAATATAGTTTGGTTGCCATCCCCAGCCCCAGTCTCTGTTAGGATCGTATTCAAATGTATAGCCATCTTCGTTTACTCTACCATCGCCATCATTGTCGATGCCTTCTTGCCCTAATAATTCATAATCGCCTTTTTCATCGGGCCCTACTTGAATCATATTTCTCGAATCTCTTGGATCTAGCTTCCAACGGCCATTTGGATTCTTTCTTCTCATCAATGTGATATTTCCATCGCCATCCAAATCATCAAAACCGTCTTCGTTCACACTACCATCCCCATCATTATCAACGGGAATAACTCCGGAACGAGGCGTACTGGCGCTGTTGGCCTTGTGCATATAACTGTCACGCGCATCCGGATTGATAGTAGGAACTAAATAAAAAACCTTGTCTTCCAAAAGTTCCTGAATAAATGCATTGTCGGCGTGGCTTTCTGTTAAATACCATGCTGTGTACAATACAAATTCTGCACCTTGAATTTCATTGGAGTGAATGTTTCCATCAATGTACATCGCAGGCTTTTTCTTTTCATCCCCTTTTTTAAAATTGGTAATGGTTAAGCACCACAGATCTCTGCCTTCAAAGGATTTTCCGATGGATTCTAACTTTGCCAAGTCGGGGTAGGCTGCCGCAATTTTCTTGCAGATCTCGCCAATTCCTGCATGATCGTAATAACGATTCCAACTGGCTGCAACTTTTGGATTGGCAGGCGTTCCAGCAGCTTTGAAAATTTGACCAGGCTGCTGTGCTTGCGTAGAAAATGCAAGTCCGCAGGATATCGTAAGTATAGATAAAATCTTTTTCATTTTTCGTTTTTTAGAAGTTCAAATCAATGATCTTAGTTCCTCCGGTAGGGCAGCCTGCTTCAATACTGGCTTTTCCGGTGCCTTTTACTAACCAGCTAATCTTTTGTGAGGTACCACCTTCCAAACTGTTGAAGAGTTGAATTTTCTTTCCGCCCACCACTTCTTGTTTACCGGTCAAGTTCAATCCAACTTTCAATTTCTTCACAAAATAACTGCGTTCGCCAATTTTACTGTGAGTGTTCAGCACACCCTTATTCACCACCTCAACCGTTACACGCGTTAACCCATTGCCAAGTTTTTCAACTTGCACATTCATCAAATCTATTTCCGGTTGCAAAGCAGCCAACTTCACCAAGAAGTCGGTATGTTTCTTTACTGCTTCTACTGTAAACTTATAAGGCGGGTTCAGCATGGCAAAAGGATCTATCCCGCCAACTTCTACCGTTTGTCCGGGATAATCGGGATGTTGAATAGCCTTCCAATCAGTAAAGCTATTAATGCCTTGTTGAGAAGCCCAGCGCAAATAGTTAGCGGTGGCGTCTTCAACACTAAAAGCCTTTTCCTTCTTAGTGGTATCTGGTTTTGCTTTTGGTACCCACCAACCCGGGGTGCTAAAACTCAAGCGACCGTAATGAAAGTAACCCCAGCTCAACACGTCGCCTCCTGCAGGTGCAGTGCGGGGAGCCTCTTTTAAGTTGGTAGCCTTATTATACAAATCGCTTACTACGCTATTTGCCTTCACGTCTTGCTCCAACCAACCCGCAGGAATGCGTTGATTGGCTGCCTGTGGGTTATAACTAACGGCATAGCTCAAGTTATTATTCGAACCAAAACTCACCACTGCATAAACGTTAAATGCATCGTATAGAAAATCGAGCAAGGCCCGACTTTCGTTTTCAGAAACCGGAAAATCACCTGCTCCGGCCGTAAAAATGCGTTGATTGAAGGTCAGGTTTTTATTGAGCGCAATGCCCCCTGCTCCGTCTTCATTCAGTTTGCCGTCTTTATCATTGTCCATGCCTTCTTGCAACAAAAGGTATTTTCCTTTTTCGCCTTTGGTAATATCAGCCTTTACCAACACACGCGGATCATCAGGGTGCAGCTTATAATCGCCAATGGGAGATTCTACACGCATCCAAGTGATCTTGCCATTGTTATCGAGGTCGTCTACTTCATCCTCATTGAGTTTACCATCACGGTCATCATCGGTTTCTTTTGCATTGCCGGTGCGTTCATATTTCAACTTTGCAAAATACTGCTCCATGGCATCAGGACTCATATTAGGAAATACGTAATAAGTTGTTTTGTTCAAGAGTGCTTTAATAGAATCGGTACCGGAAGCCTTGAGTAATTGTTCGGCAAAACCAATGGCCAATTCGGTGCCCATTAAATGATTTCCTTCCACCCCGCCAATTACAGCAATGGCAGGCTTCGACTCGGTTTTACCGGAACCAATTGTCAACAACCAAATGTCTTTTCCACCAATGGTTTTGGTAAGGGAGCGCAAATTTGTCAATTGGGGATAGGCTTTCGTAAGCGCCTGAAGTCTAGTAGCCTGTGCTGCGGCATTGGAATAGTCTTGTGCCTGAATTGTAAGAACCGCACATACTGCCAGCAGCGAGAGGTATATTTTTCTCATGCTAAGTTAGTTTATAGGTCAAGATAAGCGATTTGTGGAAACCAGAAAGGAGAATTGGATGAAAGGAGAACCCATTATTAATTAAGAATGAATAATTAATAATTAATAATGAAACAGCAGAGAGTACATGAGCGAGGATAAGAGGAGACGAGGAGCGAGGAAATACTAAAGAAGAGGGAGGATGGAGGATAGAGGAGGGAAGATAGAAGACGGATGAAATTCTAAACCACGAAGGCTCAGAAGAACGAGGATTCGCTGCGAATCCGCTGCGATCGCTGCGCCGCTGCGGTGAAGCTACTCCGAATATCGGATGATGATCTGTGCAAATCTGTACTAAATCGTGTATTCCGTGGTCAAAAAAAGCCTAACACCTAAAGCCTAAGGCCCAATGCCTAATACACAATAGGGCTGTGTGTCAGCAGAAAACAATCTATACCACAACTCCATTAACTTTGCTACATTCGATTACAATGAAACAACTTATTTTCATTTTATTGGCCTTGCAAACTTGCCTTCTTTCCTCGGCACAGAAATCCATTTCCGTTATGGTACTCGGAATTGCACAAGACGCAGGATATCCTCAAATTGGATGCTCAAAAATTTGTTGTGCACAAGTAAAAGAGGGAAAACAAGCTGGAGCCTTCCCTGTGTCTTGGGCTGTAATGGACAGCGCAGCTCATCAATGGTATTTGATAGAGGCGAGTCCAAATATTAAAGATCAACTCAACTACTTCCAAAAAGCCACGGGCAATTTCTTCAACTATTATCCTGATGGCATTTTTCTAACCCATGCGCATATGGGGCATTATACCGGCTTAATGCAATTGGGAAGAGAAGCTGCGAACACAAAGGATATTCCCGTGTATTGTCTTCCTAAAATGGCACAATTCCTAAGAGCAAATGGACCTTGGTCGCAATTGGTTCAACTCAATAATATCAAAATTCAAACTTTAACCGTAGATAGTAGTATTTCAATTCAATCGAACTTAAATGTAACTGCGTTTACTGTTCCGCATCGCGATGAGTATTCAGAAACTGCCGCTTTCATTATCGGCAATTCCAATAAAAAATATTTATTCGTGCCTGATACCGATAAATGGAGTTTATGGAAAACCCCGTTGGTAAGCTATTTAAAGCAGGTGAATATCGCTTTTTTGGACGCCACTTTTCTTTCATCAACTGAATTGCCGAACAGAAATATCAATGAAATTCCACATCCATTGGTGCCCGAGACTATTGGCTTGCTTCAACAAGAGCCGTCACTCAAAACCAAAATTGTGCTGATTCATTTCAATCATACGAACCCATTAATCTGGAATGAGGAACAGCGAAAAAAATACAGCAGTAAATATGTGGGAATTGCAAGTGTGGGAGCGGTGTATTGAGTATTGAGTTATTGAGTTCTGTGTATTAGGCTTTAGGTGTTAGGCTTTTTTGACCACGGATAACAAAGATTAGAACCGATTTACACAGATTAACCTCCGGCATTCAATCAATTTGATAGCTGGTTACTCGCTTCTTTATTGTAGTTTTTTTACCGCGGCGGCGCAGCGTCC
>DGDD01000131.1 GCA_002385265.1 Chitinophagaceae bacterium UBA3961 | reverse complement strand
CATAAACAAATTGCAGCTTCCTCTCTCCTCGTCTCCTCTCATCCTCGCTCCTGTATTTCGGCTGTTCCATTATTAATTATTAATTCTTTAATTATTAATTAATAATTATACGCATCCCAATACACCGTTTCCCTCATAAACAACTCAAACATCTCAGCCCATCCTTTAAACATTGGATGTGAACCCAACATATGATTGTGCCAAATGGATATAAATAAACCTGAATGACGCTTCACCTGCTGGTACAATTGCATCAGCTCTGCATAAGCTTGTTGCGGTTGATAGCGCTGCTCATAAAATGCATTGGCATCCATAAAACAATAGGGATACAACATCAAATCAGAAATTCGCTCTTGCTCCAAATCATACCATTGATAAGAGGACGCAACCGATGCTCTAAACCCATTGATCGTTCCGTACCCCATTGAAAACTCCTTCTCTATTCCTATCTCTTCCAGGGTTCTAAATGTAGTCGGCAATTCAAATCGGATATAATGTTGTCGCGAATGGGTAATTTCTTTATCAGCCACTACCTCCAACCAATCTCGCTCTTCTTTTAATAAGGTCGTGTCATCACCACTTTGCCAAGAAGGATGTATCCCAATTTTGTACTGCTGAGATGCATATCCAATCAATTCCTGTAAAGCCTTATTGGAAGTAGGCGTATTCTTGTCATATTCTCCTCTCTTAGACGCTACCAAGAAAAAATAATGAGGCTTTATTCTGCAATACAAATGCAGGGCATCCAGCCACTCAAAACAGTCGTAAGGATCTTTCTCTTTTCCGGCCAACACCTGCGTTCGCTGCTCTAACTCCGCCCAATTGCCTTTCAAAAGATCTTTTATATAACCACCCCATTTTAGCAGAGGGCTTTTTTTCGTATAGGCATAAGCTATATCGATGTCATAAGTTATCAAACATTGAAAAGTATGGTGCTTAAAAAGAAGACCGGGAAATTTTCGTTCCAAGGTTTTCTTGAAATCAGTCAACCATATATTCACCAATGGCTGTTGCAGAAATCCTTCTTTATATGCGAGCGATTGATAATGCGCATACCTTCCATATTGGTCTTTTTCATGTGGCAAGTATTCTTCATACCTGCTAATCAAATAAAAAATAGCTGAAAACAAATCGAAAGGATGATCACCTTTGCATGGAAAGAAAGCCTTGTGAAAATTAAGTTCAAAACATTCAATTTGCTGAGGCTTTACACCTGTTTCAAACAACAAACCTTGGGGCTGTATATGGAATTCAGCCTCTGAAAAAGGGTCTTCCGAATAATTAATTTTGGCTCCATCATACGCCTGAAATTGTACAGCATCCGTTGTAATCTCAATTGGCTCAGGAAACAATTCTTTTCCAACAAAGGAAATCACATAACGTAACCTATTCGATATGGAGGTACTGTACAACAACATGTTGTACACAAAATAGAGAAGTATTAGCGGCTTACCAAAATCAGTTCTTTACTCGCCTCTTTTTTCTTTCCACATCTGATTGAAAGTCTTAGGCGAAAAATTCAACTCTGAACGATGTGTGGTCCAACCTTTGAAAATCTTATTGACTATTTTATTCTTCAAAGAGCCGGAGCCCTGATTCATCCAACTTCTGCGCAAACTAGCTTGTTTCCAAACCTTCCATGCCATCTTCTCTGAGAAACTTGCATCTCCTGCTTCAACTGCCTCCGCCCTATTCTCCAACAAAAGCTCGTGCAAATTGATTTTTACTGCACACACTTCCGTACAGTTACCACATAAACTGGATGCATAACTTAAATGCTTCCATTCGTGCATCTCTTTCAGATGCGGAGTAATCACCGATCCAATCGGGCCACTGTACGTAGTTTCATAACTATGACCACCAATATTCTTATAAACCGGACAAGCATTCAAACAAGCACCACATCGAATGCAATACAAACTCTCACGTGCTTTCTCATTCGCTAAAATATTGGTCCTTCCATTGTCCAATAATATTACATACATCTCATCGGGACCATCTAATTCGCCTTGTTGGCGAGGGCCACTCACGATAGAATTGTACACGGTCACTTGCTGACCCGTTCCAAAAGTTGCTAGCAATGGCCAAAACAATCCCAAATCAGTAAAAGATGGAATTACCTTCTCAATGCCTGTAATCGCAATATGTGTTTTAGGATAAGAACAACTCAACCTACCATTCCCTTCGTTTTCTGTGATCGCTATACTACCGGTATCGGCAATCAAAAAGTTTGCCCCCGTAATTCCAATTTCAGCTTCTGCATACTTTTGACGCAATTTCTCGCGCGCTACTAAAGTCAGTTGCTCCGGCGTTAAATTAGAAGGCGTTCCTAATTTTTCTGCAAATAATTTCGCTACATCTTCTTTGCTTTTATGCATCGCCGGAGTTACAATATGATAAGGCGGTTCACCATCTAATTGTTGAATGTATTCACCCAGATCTGTTTCTACGCTTTCAATTCCGTTCTTTTCCAAAAAATCATTCAAATGGATCTCTTCTGTAACCATACTCTTGCTCTTCACAATGCTCCTGCAATTTTTGGCTTTACAGATCTTTAGAATTTCATCTAAAGCTTGTTCAGTGGTCTCTGCCCAAATTACCTTGCCGCCTCTTTTTGTGAAATTTGCTTCAAAATCTTCCAAATGTTTATCCAATTGCGAAATCGCCTTCCACTTCAAATTCTTCGCACGCTCACGTGCAGTCTCCAATGCAGAAAACTGCTGCTTCCCAATCGGAACTACACTATTGTACTTTCCAATATTAAAATTGATTTTCTTGCGGTGCTCAAGATCTGCCGCCTTAATCGTACTCTTTGCCAAGAAAGATTGTGACATCTCACTCATACTACCATCGTTTATTATTTCTTATTCGATGCTTCATAGGCTTCTGCAGCCCCTTCCAACGCCTTGTAAAAATCTTCACCATATAATCGAACCAAAGGTTCTTTCAAAAATTCATACACCGGCACCTTCAGCTTATCTCCTAACTTACAAGCAGCCTTGCACAAATCCTGACGTGGCTCGTAATTCAAAAGACCATAATTACCATGTTTTCCTTTCTTATGAATAATTGGAAACAAATGACAACTGATAGGTTTCTTCCAAGGAATAATGCCGTCGTAATAAGCTTGCTCAAAACCGCATTTAATAACTCCTTTGGGATCCCTAAATGCATATACGCATATCTCGTTATCGTTACCCAGGGTTGGCGTTACCCAACCAAAGTCTTTGTGATAAACATATTTTCCTTTCTTCTCTACTTCAGCAATAGCATCGGCAGGTAAATAAGGTTTGATCTTGTCGAAGTATTGCACCATCAAGTCCAACTCTTCCTCTGTTAAGGGAGCACCTGCATCGCCTTCTTCACAACAACCACCTTTGCACTTGTTTAAATCACAAACAAATTGCTTTTCTACGATATCATCACTGATATATACATTGTCTATTATTATCACAATCTTTTATTTAGACTTCCATTGAAGTGTGTTAATCAAATGTTTCATATCGGCTTGCAGAAACTCATTCACGATGCGCAAAGAGTCTTCATTCGGTGTGGCATCGAAATACAAAGCTCCCCTTAGAAAATGTTTCACGCTGTCTGTAACAAAGAACTGTTTTGCAGTAGCGGTATTTCCGCGAACATTGAACCAAAGACCTGACAGCCCTTTCGGAGTGGTCATTAAGGAGTCCTGAATTTCGGTTGCCTTGCTGGTATGCTTATAGGTCATCTTAAAAGCATCGTCTACCAATTTATCAAACCCCGTATCAACGATGGTTTTATAACTTACATAGATCTTACCCTGAAAACTAGGGAAGTCGATATTGATCCAATAGGGGGTGTCGTTATCATCAAACATGGTCGTATCCTTCTCCACTTTTGCATAAACGGGATACTCAAAAGTATAAGGATAACCGGGTTCATTAAACACTTGATACTTATGTTCGGGAAAATCAATTTTGAAATACCCTTTTGGTTTAACTGTATAGTCGCTATTACAAGCAGAGATGCCTGAGATCACAACAATGAATAAAGCCGTTAGCCAATGAACTCTCATTATGGTTCCTGAATTTTTATCGTAAGTTTTACTTTTTGAATTCTATTTTTCTCAACTTCTAATACAGTAAACTCGAAGTCTCCAACTGTTAACACATCTCCGGCTTTTGGAATCACGCCTGCCAACTCCAACATCAATCCGGCAATAGAGTCACTTTCACCCCTAACATCATCGAAGGTATCGAGTGGAAGATTCATCAAACTACACGCTTCATGAATCATCAACCTGCCTTCAAGAATATAAGTGCTATCGTCTAATTTTTTATTAGCCGTTTCATCGTCATCAAACTCATCCTTAATTTCTCCAATAATTTCTTCCAATATATCTTCAAGCGTTACGATCCCACTCGTACCGCCGAATTCATCTACTACTACGGCAAAGTGAATGCGCTTGCTCTGAAATTCTTGTAGCAGATCTTCAATGTATTTGTGTTCGTGAACAAAATAGGGCGTGCGCATCAAGGTATGCCAGTCAAAGTTTGCATCTTCATGCAAATAAGGAACAATATCCTTGGTATGAATCATTCCAACAATATCATCTAAACTAACTTTATATACCGGTAGTCTGGAATAGTGCTGTTCTTCAATTTGCTTTTTCAATTGAATATAATTGAAATTGAAATCAATTCCATTTACATCCAATCTGGTTTTCATGATCTGTTTAACAGTAATATGTCGGAACTTATAAATGCCAGTAAGCATTCTCTGACCTTCTTCTTCATTCACACTACTCTTAATGGCTTCTTCAACTTGCTGATTGTATGCTTGAGTAGGAACCCCACCAAAGAATTTTTCAATTTGCTCCGAAATGCCCAATAACCAGCCCGCCAATCTTCGAAAAGCATAATAAATGACTTCCACCAAGGAGGCCGACTCGTAAGCCGTTCTTAAGCTATTGTGCGTTGCTCTTATTTTGGGTAGTATTTCTCCAAATAAGATGATGGCAAAAGTGATTGCAGGAATCTTGATGATCAATTTGGTGTAGGCCCCCATTTCCTGAGGAAGAATTTGATCAATTAGAAGATTGGCAAGAATGATCGTGGCAATGTTTACAAATCCATTGGCCACCGTTAACGAAGTCATCAACACTTTGGGCTCTTCTAGCAATTGCGCAATACGTTTCCATCCTGCGTCTTGCTTTGTTCTAAGTGCATTGATGTCTCTATAATTCAAGGAAAGAAAAGCAATTTCAGCTCCTGATATGAAGAATGACAAAATGAGGAACACTACCACAAATAAAGCGAGAATGGTAGAAGTTGCCTGAAAAGCAGCGTCCAATAAAATGCTTGCAAATAAATGCTGAAATAAGAATACCAAATCGGTTTCCAAAATAGAATATTTAGTTCAGGA
Organism: Chitinophagaceae bacterium UBA3961; assembly: GCA_002385265.1. GTDB lineage: Bacteria > Bacteroidota > Bacteroidia > Chitinophagales > Chitinophagaceae > Endoryza > Endoryza foliicola. The sequence goes on along the minus strand of DGDD01000131.1, from coordinate 841 downwards.
TACTATCGTCAACATCGTTTCCGATATTGTCCCCCGCAAAAATAACAATTGTAGCGCTAAAATGGTAAGTCGGGGGAATGTTCTCCAAACGGTGGAATTTCCTGATTTCCAAAACTTTCCGATCCGGGGCCGCCATGGCCTCCGTCTTGTCTCTTATCTAGCATAATCAAATTATCGCCAATTACTTCTGTTGCAAACTTTTTATTGCCCTCTTTATCTTCCCAACTTCTGGTGCGTAAACGGCCTTCGATGTAAACTAAGCTGCCTTTGTGAAGGTATTTCTGCGCTAACTCGGCCAGTCCTCGCCAAAGAACTACGGTATGCCATTCAGTTTGAGATACCAATTTGCCGGTTCGGTCTTTGAATGTTTCAGTAGTAGCTAGAGGAAACTTTGCTACCCCAATATTTCCCTCCAAAAACTGCACATCCGGATCCTTGCCCAAGTTTCCAATGAGCATTACTCGGTTAACGCCTCTCATATGTGATAAAGTTTAGTCGTGTTAAAGAGCTGTATCCAAAAGTCTATTGAACCAATGAACTACAACCTCCTTAAAGTTATATTTTAAAAGCCGTTATTGCCAATTTTTTAACGCACATCTGTGCTAAAATACCCGCTTACAGTGGCAGGTTTGGGAGATAATTAACAATTACTTTAGGAAAGGCAAACAGTTCGATCTCTTTCCGTGAAATCCATTGAAAATCTTTTCCCAAATTGGGCCGGCTCTCTACATGAACTACGTAAAACTTTACATGAAGCGTTTGGTGCGAAAGTTTGTGTTTGATGGGGTCTGCACCTTCTTCTATTCGAAAAGAAGACAGCTTCATGTAAAGTTTTACGTAG
>DGDD01000127.1 GCA_002385265.1 Chitinophagaceae bacterium UBA3961 | reverse complement strand
GCTTTATACTCGACATCTTATCCTGCTCATTGGGCATATAGTGGCATGGCGCCAGCTTACAAAAATATTGGCACCTATGCTTCCGCTTCGTTTGTGGATGGGCAACTAGTAGGAGGTACTTTGAATTCTGTTCATTTGGAGAGTGGTGATGAATTATATATTGAGTCGGCAGATAATGCCTTGATTACTTGTAATTCAAATTTGGCTATGTCTCCATTTGTTAAGCGTTTATGGGTGGTTGATAAGAATAAAAATGCGACATCGCTTACAAATATGAACAAGGTCTTATATTTTATGGATGATCAAGGAAAACTCGCAAATATTGGAAAGGCTGTTGTCCGGATTATCCGTAGCGGCAAACGTAACTTATTAGGAGAAAAAGTTGCGACTGTTCTCAGTGCTGGGAATCCTATTCAAACCGGTTATTTAGTTATCAATGATGCAAGTAAAGTTATAAACTCAGGCGCAGTTGAGTATAAGGAAAAATGGTTGTCCGAAAAAGATATCTTGCCTAAGGTTAAAGTAGTATTCGATGAAACAGAGTGTCGATTGATGTATACAGAAAATGAATCGGGTAATCTAGAGCCGAGTATTAATCCCTATGTCAAGGGGCTTTTGGGGAATTTTAAGCCTTTCAGGTCGCTGGTTTTTTATAATAAAAGAAAAGAAAAAGACACCTTATCACTTACAAATACTTTGTTATACGGGTATTTAGATAGTTTTAATTTATACTGGGCATTCGATGTTAATAGTAATTTATACCCCATTACTTCAAATTCAAAATGGGTCTGGAATAGTAAGTTAAATCATATTAATTCAAAAGGGTTGGAAATTGAAACGATGGATGCATTGGGCATTTACAGTTCAGCGATTTATGGGTTTAACAAAACCCTTCCTCTAGCTCTTGCGAGTAATTCTCGCTATTACGAATTTACTTATGATGGATTCGAGGACTATGAATACGGTGAATCAATAAATAGGACGAAATTCAATAATGTTGTGAGGCCGATAGATATATTAAAGGCCACGAATTTAAGATTAGTAAATACCGATACTCTCTCTTTCAAGTCACATACGGGTAAGTATGTGGTGGGGGTTGAGGGCACATCCGTATTAGCTTTACCGGTTCAACCGACATATGATAACTTTTCTTTGAACAATTCTAATGTTGTTAGTTCTGCATTGGTAAAAGGCACACTCGGCGGCACAATTGATTCGACCTGGTCGAGTGCTAGTTTTTCTGGTCAAACTTCAGCTCCTAATACCCCTAAATTATCTTTTAGTGATGCAAGCACTGTCTTTAATACCGGTAGTACATTTGGTGGAGTTGAATATACAGTTGGACCATATATCCCCAATTCCTATTATACTGTAACCCCAAGTACAGTTACTACATACAACTATAGTTATTATATAAGAACAAAGCAGTATATGGAAATCAAGGAGGATGGCTATTATACATTCAATAGTTCGTCTTCAAATTCATTTTATTCGCCCTCAGGAAACGCGCCATTCCCACTATTTAATAGCTTGACTATTACTGATACTGTGAATAATATTGTCTATACGGGAACGGCATTGTCTTCAACAACAAGCGGTACGAGTTATATTAAATCACGACAGTTTTGTTTGCCAAGAGGCTTATATGTTGTAAAAGCTGATTTTCTTGTCCAGAGATTTAACTACTCTTGTACTCCGAATGGTGCTTGTAATTATTATTCTAATGCCGGGGTTTATCTGATGCAGGATAAGTTTGCTGTTTACGATACCAAATACCCGTCAAGCAATTCTATTCAGTTTTTCAGAAGCTATAGCTTGATTAATAATTGTAACTATACTACTCCTTTCCCTGCAACAGACAGTATGAGGAAAGCGACGTTTAGTTTGATTCCTGGCAAAAAAATGCTTTTAAGTGTATGGGTGCGAGAAAACTGTGGTAATGCTTCTGGAGGAATTCCGTGTAAGGAATCAAGCTATAACAAGAACCAAATAAAACTTCGATTCAATGGAAGCTTTGGATTGGAAGAGACTGTATTTAAGCCGAGCGGCTCTATAATCGATGGATGGCAGAAGTATGAATGTGTATTTACTGTTCCGAACGGAACTGTGAGTGGGGAGGTCAATTTTGTCAACACCTCTGGCAGTACGCTATACTTTGATGATTTTAGAATCCATCCTTTTAACTCAAATATTAAAAGCTTTGTCTACGATCCAATTAATCTACGTGTGTTAGCTGAATTGGACGCAAACAATTTTGCGAGTTTTTATGAGTATGATCCCGAAGGGGTTCTTGTAAGAACTAAAGTAGAGACTAAAGATGGTATAAAAACAATCTCTGAATCAAGAAGTGCACTTCAAAAGAAGATAAAATAGATAACATGCGAGTACTATTTATTTTACTGTTTATGATAATTGTAATTCATTCGAATGCTCAAAAGAGAAGAAACAGAGAGCGTGCAGGAGCGTTAGAAAATGTGATCAATGTTGTTTCAAGTTCCGGAAAATCTTTATCATATCAAGTTCATCAGATAGTGAAGATAACAAGGTCGGTTGATACACTTGAAAATAGGAGATTGACTTATTCATTTTTTGCTGGTGGTTATGGTTTTGGGGATAGTATAAATTTTCAAATTGAGAATGACTCTCTTGTGTTAAGTATTAATCATAAAACAAAGTCTGTCTCTGTATTTTATAAAGAAGCAGGCTTTGAGGAAAGTAGTCCATTCGCTGTAATTCGAGGATTGAATAAAGATTCATTGATTAATACAATTTTGAAAACCTATGATCTTTCTGTTAACTCAAATAATATTAAAGGGTATTCCGATATTTTACTTGCAAGTAAGTCGAAGGGTAGTTTTGGTCTTCCGATAGTTGAATTGCACTATTTGTTGAATCCAGAGACCAAAGAGAAGGTTGAAGTAGAAGTAATTCGACGTTCGGCAGTTCCTCAGTCTAAAGATGATGTGCCAAATTCAGTTATAGTTGAACTCAGGGAAGGGGAGGACTATATTTTAAAAGAAGGCCTGTTTTATTTTAGGAAGGAGGAGCGGTTTGTATGGAAGTTATTAGAAACTGATTTTGGTAAAATGAAGGGAATTGAAATTTCTGATGTGATCTTTAATAATATGGGGAAGATGGCATTAACCGAAAAATACAAAGATTATGTTCTATTGGATGAAAAAATGTTTTAAAATGAAGATTGTTCTGATAATATTAAGTCTTTTGGTCTCTTTCTCCTTTGAAATAGCTGCACAGGTCGTAGTTAAAGGGGATGACTGTGCTATCAAAGGTAAAGAGTTTTATTATTTCTTACAGACTGATGCGAATGACAGTGCATCGTATCAAATTAGTATTGTTGGTGGGCATTTCGATTCCTCTAATATACACATGTTGTCTATTTCTAAGTCGACATTGATTAAAGTAACATGGGATAGTATTGGAGTCGGATTAATAAAAGTATTAAGTAATTCGGACACAGTTCGGAAGCTGATATTTGTTGCCGAAAATTTAGATCCTGGCTATGTATTGGATAATGATATTCAACAGACGATTCAGAAAGACAAAACTACTTATTTGTTTCATTGCTCTGAAGCCAAAGGGGCACATTGTGATCCTGTTTTTACTTATCAATGGCAACAATCATTTGATGGTGTAGTTTGGACGAATATTCAAAATGGACAAGGGCAGGATTTACTTTTTGATGCTCGCGCTGTGAATAGCACAATTTATCTGAGGCGGAATGCTCTTGAAGTCAAATCAAAAACATTCGGTACATCTAATATTGCTATGCTTATTCGAATTACGGAGTAACCAAAGTGCTAGAGTTATTACGAAACTTAGATTTTAAATTTGTCAATAAGATATATGAAAAATTTGCTATTGATATCTGTTAAGAATAGATGGTTGTTGACTATTTGTTGTGTATTATTATACAATATTGGGATGTCCCAATTAAACCTAACTGGACCAACTACCGTTGAAAAAGGTGTTTCTAACACCTATATTCCTTCTTATAACGGAAATCAATACTATTCATATTCGGGAACTTACTCTTACACTATATCTGGAGGCTATATTACTTCAACAGGAAGTTCGACGTTCTCTGGCTCTGTATCTAGTAGTGTGCTCTTTAATTGCAAACAGAATATTACAATTACTTCATCATCTGCATCGATTCAATTCACTTGTAGTCTTGGATCCAAAACAATTACTATAACAGGTTACGATGCTGTTGATGGGAAAATAGTAAGCCCTTCAAGTCAAAATATAAATTATAATACTTCACCTAGTCAATTAACGGCGCCTGCGGCAACTGGTGGATTATCTAGCAATTATACATATCAATGGTATTCCTCAAGTGACAATATTAGTTTTTCTACCATTAGTGGGGCAACTGGTTTAAATTGTCAGCCCAGTGCATTATCAGCCAGTATGTACTATAAAAGACTGGCTACTGAGTCAATTTCTGGTGGGTCGAAGTTTTCATCTACTGCTTTTGTTAATGTTTATCCTGCCCTCACTGTTGCAGTTTCTCCTTCTAGTCAAACTATTTCAAGTGGGAGCAGTGCCTCTCAAATCGTTTCGACAGTTTCCGGCGGTAGTGGAGTATATAGTTATCAGTGGCAGCAATACAATGGTAGTTCTTGGGTTAATGTTGCAACTACAGCCAATTATTCCCCAGGGATCTTGACGAGTACTACATCGTTTAGATTAAATGTTACAAGTAATGGAAACACTGTTACATCCAATACTGCGGTAGTGACTGTGCAATCTGCTCCTGTAGGAAGTTTGTCTGTAACTAACACCACACTTAGTGGAAATGGGTCGTATAATACCTTGAATTGTGCTGCAAGTGGAGGTAATGGCACTTTTTCTTATACATGGTACTATTCAGTCAATGGAGGAGCGTATCAGGTTCTATCGAATACGGCAAGTTCGTACACAACTCCATTAATTACAGTAACAACTTCATATTATGTAGTAGTTACAAGCAACGGGAGTTCTTCTAATTCAAATATCGTGTCATTAGATATTCCAGTTGCCCCTACTGTGAGTGCAAGTAGCACATTACTCTGTAATGGAGCGATAGCAACTTTATCGGCTACTGGCAGTTCAGGCACGATTCAATGGTTTAATTCGGGGGGGGGCTTACTTTCAACTGGAGCAAGTTATTCAACCGGAGTAGCCGGTTCTTACTATGCAATTGCTTCTTCTACGTATGGAAAATCGGCAAATAGTAATCAAGTGTCACTAACTGTTTTGTCTACTCCAACTGCACCTGTTTTAAACGGATCTTCTTTTGTAGTAATAGGAAACACTAACCAACTTACAAGCACTTCATTAGGGGGTGTTTGGACGAGTAGTCTAACTAATATTTTAACTGTTAACTCGAATGGGGTTTTGACGGGTAAGAATCTGGGTTCTTCTGTGATTACCTATAAGATGAGTAATGCCTGTGGTTCTGACTCAAGTCAAGTGACAATTGATGTTGTGCCGCTTAGTCAAGTGGAGCAGAATTTGGGTAATCCCATTTTTGATAATACTAGTTCTGAAATTATTCCACTTGTTAACGGTGCTACCAGTATTAGGAATTATGAACACGATGGGGCGAACTCTAAGATGCATTTGATCAATAACGTTGTTTCATTCAGTGTTATTGAGGAAACGAACTTGTTTATACCAGGCGATTTTTCTGCTGCTGCAAAGTTGAAGGTCGAATATGGTCATACTTCGACTGACATTATAACAATCGATACAACTACACTTCAGGTAAGTTATACAAAAAATGGAACTCAAAAATACAGCGCACGTAACTATTTGAATTTGCGGAACGCCGAATACGTGAAAGTAACCCTCTTGGCACTAACTGCGCCTACGACAGTTGGTGGAGTGTCTTTTGATTCTAAGCAAGTATTGCGATTGGAAAATTTAATGGATGTCTCTCGTTGTTATGAACTTGGGGATAACAAGATTTTGAGTCTTCAAGTATTAGACAATCCTACATCATTAGAGATTGATTCTGTAAAAGTGAAATGGTCTATTCCGGCTAATACCAATGGGAATGGAGTTCAACTAGAATGGATGTGGGTTGATAGCTCATTATTGAGTTCAAGTAGTAGCTTTTTGGAGAGTACTTTTAAAGAGAATTCGACTCGAATTGATTTGCCAATTTCAAGGAATGATAGTACATATTCAATTCCTTTGTTATATGATGGAGGAGGTGTATTATTTAGTAGAGTAAGGGCGATTAATATCTTACGTTCCGGTTCTCGAAGTGATGGTCCCTGGTCCAATATTGCTAGTTTTTCATATGCAGGTCATGCAACAAGTCTGAATTGGCAATCTACGACTACATTTGCTGAAGAAGGAAAGCGCAAAACGGTAGTGCAATATTTTGATGGCTCATTACGTCCACGCCAAACAGTGACTAAGGATAATTCTACTAATACTTCTGTAGTTGCTGAAACTTTGTACGATGGCGCCGGCAGACCGGCGGTTCAGATTTTACCTACCCCAACAATGCAAAACGTTATTAAGTATTATCAAGGCTTAAATAGTTTTGTTGGACAGAGTTCAATTGCTAGTGATTTAACTGATTTTTTTGATTACGATAGTACCAATTATTATTATTACACAAAAGCACTGTCATCTACGAGTGGCGCCGGAAATTATTATAGTAGTAGCAATCCCCTTGCTAATATTGGATTGCATAAAAATATTCCTGAATCAAATGGTTATGCATATGCCGTAACACGTTATATGCCGGATGGTACTGGAAGAATTATGCGTCAAAGCGGAGTTGGTGACACTTCAAGGATGGGAGCAGGGCATGAAACTCGATATTACTATGGTTCTGTTATGCAAGACGAGATTGATGCTTTGTTTGGAACAGAGGTTGGAGCCGCGTCGCACTATTTTAAAAATATGGTTCGTGATGCCAATGGCCAAATGAGCGTTAGTTATGTAGACATGCATGGAAGAACAATTGCTACGGCTTTAGCTGGAGGAAGTCCTTCAAATCTTCAACCTTTGACAGTAAATCCTACTGGAGGATATTCTTCAGTTAGAGATAACTCAATTGCATTTAATTTACTTGATTCAAATTCTAATGTATTAAAAGGCAATTCTATTGAGTCTGTTAGTACTCTATTAGTACCTGCGTTGGGAAGTTATAATTTTAACTACAATTCTGGTAAAACCACTTTAAGTCTACCTAAATGTGGTGGCGGAATGCTGAATTACCCAATCAAATACGATTTAGAGATTCGAATATTCGAAGAGACCGGTAATGATACTGCCTATGTTTACAAAAGTATTGGGAAAGACTCCATTAATTTGAATTTTAATATTGCCTTACAGCCAGGTTCTTATATTGTGAGAAAGACCCTCGCTATTAATGAAGATACTTTATCAAGTTATTTGAATAATTATGTTGCAATTGGCAATGGCAGATGTTTTACATACCAATCAATTGCCGATTCAATTGTTGCTTCAGATTCTATTTCGAGTGCTTGTGCTGTTCCTAAGATAGATTTAACAAGTGCTTCATGTATCTCGAATTTAGGTGCTAACTTTCAAGCTTACTTAATTAAGAAACTTGCTGAGTATGGTTACTCAGATACCCTAAGTTATTCTGCTTCTCAGAAAGAAGAGTTAAGGAAAAATTATGTCCAAGACTACAATATGTGTCTGCTATTGAATCCTTATCGGTCAGATTATCTTGGACAAATCAGGGAGCAAATGTTATCTGATATGATGCCATTTGCTGGGCAATATGCTTATGATACGGCTAATGTTGCAATATCCCAGAAATATAACATATTCTATGCTAGCGGTGGAACCCCCACAAACCGCAAACCTTATTATAAATATCCTAAGAACAATGGTTCTGTTGATTTTAAGTATTACGACTATAAAGGGCAGGTTAACTTGAAATTCGATAGTACATTGCTAAGTACACTTACAAAGGAAGATTTTGCCGCAAGTTTTGAAGCGAATTGGTCACAGTCATTATTGGAATATCATCCGGAGTATCCCAAATTGAAGTATGCGGAAGATTTTTTAAAGAGTTCCTTTAATTATCATGATAGTTTATTGAGTATCGCAGTTGGATTTGATCCAATTGCCACTGATCCTTATTTTAATGGTATTGCTGCCTCAGGAGAATTAACCACAATTACTAATTATGCACGGCAAACTTGGAAGAATGGGTACAGTATGTGGCAAATTGCTTATGGTAAAGCCTTAGGTTGCTCAATTAAGAATGATCCTTCGGCAAGAAATACCTGCTTTACTAATATGCCCAAAGTGTATACTGCTACAAATTCGAACATTAATACAGGTTCTGGTATTGTTGTATTGACTGCGAGTGCACAAGCAAAAGCTTGGGATCAGTTTAAATTATTTTATACTCAAGAACGTCTAAATTTTTTATTAAATCACATTAATACAAATAGGCCGCTAGCTGATCAAGCTGCACTTAGAGGTAACGGTTTTTTTGTACATTTTTACAATAATACACAGAACCTTTTTGATCTTGAGCAAAAAGGAGATTGGTTCACAGCAACCAATCCTGATGCACTTCCCGCATCATTGAATTCAGAGATTGTTAGTCAGAAAGATAAATGCTCTAGTTATATTGATTTTTGGAGAAATACACTCTTGCAGTGTGAACAATTGAATACAAATTTCACTCCCACTCAAGTGAATCAGATTGTTCAGCAAATTACTGATCGGATGCTTCTAGTATGCCAACGGGGAACAGATAATTACAATACATTTGGATCTTCAACTGTAGCACCTGCATATAGCAGTTTAGCAGATTCGACTTTTGAAAGGGTTGTCGATGATGTTTTTGCCGCATGGGGTATATCTCCAAGTTTGAAATGTAATTCTTATCAAATTGATTTCCCACAACGTTATGGAACGAATAGACGGGTAACGAACACTGTTGCTATGTCCATTGATTCTTGCAATTGTGGTGAATTTAGAGATTTGAAGTTACTTATGAAGTCGGATGTTTCTCCTTATTCAGATACAACAAGTTTGAGTGGTATTAATGCGTATTTGACTTTCAAAGGAAAGGATACGATTTCCTTATACCTGTATCAAAAACTTCAACTTTGTGGCAATTATTACATTAATTCTTGTCCAAACCCTCCCAATTGCAATGTTTCTTATAGTATTATGTTAGATACCGCTGTGTCAATTCCATATTTTTTGGAGTGCGGATATTATAAATCAGCGGATACCTGCGTGAGTTGTGAAACACTTGGTAGCTTGCAAGGAGCTTTTTATGCTAAATTCCAGCATTGGCCGAACTTTAAGTCAATAGATATCTCTGATGAACAGGCAGCTTATAATGACTTGTTTGCTAAATATATTAAGTTTAAAACAGGTCTGGATCTTACATGGCCTGAATTGGCAAGAAAAGCTAATTCAGGTGGATGTCCTATTGGGGATACGGCATTGAACGTTTCATTCGGCATTGGTGCTAAATTCCCTAAAATATGTCTAGATAATACACCGGCAGCCTATATAGGAAGCTCCTTCGATTCAGTTGATGCTTGTGGAAACGTAAAGAGCTTAGCATTAAGTGCTGCGAGTGTTTTATTTGAAAGTAGGTACGATAATTTACTGAATGGTGTTAAATCTCTTCTGCAGCAAAAGGCTTTGTCAGCTATAGAGAAGTTTGTGGTTACAGATACACTGAAAGAATACCATTATACACTTTACTATTACGATCAAGCGGGAAATCTAATCAAAACTGTGCCTCCTAAAGGTGTGAATCCAATTTATAGGAGAACATTTTTAGATAGTGTTCGATCGGCGAGGGCGAATAATACCTATTTAGTTCCTATCCATACTCTTGTCACACGTTACTCCTACAACAGTTTGAATCAAGTTGTGTTGCAAAAATCACCAGATGGTGGTATGAGTGAATTTTGGTACGATGCTCTTGGTCGTTTAGTAGTTAGCCAAAACGCTAAGCAAAAGGCGACTGGAAAGATTTACAGCTATACACAATACGATTATTTGGGAAGAATTGTAGAAGTAGGGCAATTAACCAACACTTCAGATCTTTCAGATTTGATATCTAAAGACACAACGCAGTTGGCTTTATGGCAGAATGCGGCTACTTCAAAGAGAAGTCAAATAACGAGAACAACCTATGACTTCGCATCTCCCACTTTAAGCAAGTTTATTGTACAACAAAGGAACCTTCGGAACCGGGTTAGTTATGTGGAAGTATCTGATACAGTGACATTGATAGGTGGTGTATATATTCCAGCCGTTACCAATGCAACGATCTACACTTATGATGTTCACGGAAATGTGGACACTCTAGTACAAGATTTTGGTTCGAGTGCAGTTGTTTCTAATGTAATGAATCGGGCAAATTCCTACAATCGCTTCAAGAAAATTGCCTACAATTATGACTTAGTAAGTGGTAAGGTGAACATGGTTACGTACCAACCCAATTATTATGATTCATCATTGGCAAAATGGGTAACACCAGTTGATCAATACATGCACAGGTACAAGTATGATGCAGAAAATCGATTGACTGATGTTTATACAGGAAGAGACAGTGTAATGTTATTCTTGTTCCCTGAGCGCGATGCCTCCTATACGTATTATAAACACGGTCCTTTGGGTAGAGCAGAAATGGGAAAGCTAAGGGTTCAAGGGTTGGATTATGTATACACGCTTCAGGGATGGGTTAAAGCAGTGAACCCTGTAAAATCAGGCAGTTTTACCAATGGCACTGATTCTTCAGAGACCTTTCCTGTTTCACAAGACGTATTTGGGTATAGCCTAAATTATTATCAAAACGATTACAAAGCGATTGGATTTACACCTGCAACAGGTTCCATTATTTCCAAACTGGGATCTAACGCCTCATCACTGTTTAACGGCAATATTGCAGCCATGTCGGTGAATATTCCGGTACTTGGGGGAGGGGCGAAGGTGTACAATTACAAATACGACCAACTGAATAGAATTGTATCGATGGATCTATTTGATGGCTTGGCAATCGGTAACAGCGGGTACTCGTTATCACAACAGCAGGCATATAAAGAACGAGTTAGTTATGACCCCAATGGAAACATTCTCCGATACGTACGAAATGGACCTTCTACAGGTCTTGCGATGGATAGCTTGATCTACGGCTATACTGCGGGATCTAATCGACTTCACAAAGTGGTTGATAGTATTACCCATGCGAATGCATACAGTGACATCAAGCCTGGCCAGGCAGACAATAACTATAAGTACGATGAGATTGGCAACTTGATATCGGATAATTCAGAGGGGATCACGAGTGTATCTTGGAATGTGTATGGAAAGATCACCCAAATAGTAAAGTCAACCGGAACTATTAAGTACACCTATGATGCCTCTGGAAACAGAGTTATGAAAATCACCCCGTCCGACACTACGGTGTATGTGAGGGATGCCAGTGGAAATGTTATGGCGGTGTATACTGCAACAGGAACACTGAGCCTAGCTGAGATGCATTTATACGGTTCCTCTCGATTAGGAATGGTTACGAAACAGACGGTTTCTGATGTCATATTGGCAGTGGGTGGTGACTTTGGAGACATTAAAAAGCGTACCTTTACCAGAGGAGAAAAGCTCTTTGAATTAAGCAATCATTTAGGAAATGTGCTGGTTACGATCACCGATCGCAGACAGCAAGTAAGTGCCGGAGGTTCAACAGTAGACTCATATCTGGCGGATATCAATACTGCAAATGACTATTATCCGTTCGGGATGTTGATGCCCAACCGCTCCTACACCGCCGGAACTCAGTTTAGGTATGGGTTTAATGGGAAAGAGAATGATAATGATGTTAAGGGAACCGGAAATCAGCAGGACTATGGAATGCGGATTTATGATACCAGAATAGGGAAGTTTTTGAGTGTGGATCCTTTATTTGAACAATATCCTTGGTACACACCGTATCAGTTTGCAGGGAATAGCCCAATTTGTAATACTGACATTGATGGAGAAGAGGAGAAGTGGTATTTACTAACAGTTGACGCTAAAACAGGTAAAACTCAACTGACATTAATTAAGGAGGAAAAAGAAGTTTCAATTCTGTGGGGATTGTTTACTTACAAACATGACTTTGTTGTAACGCATGTACAATTCAATAATCAAAATTATACTTTTAACCTAGAAGGTCACGAGCCAGGCTCGCCATTTATTCAGAAAATGTTCGATGAATTTGTGGAAGATCCTGAAGGAGCTATTGAAAGGTATCCTAATTGTTTAACAAGTGATGAACAGGAGTTTAGAGAATTTGCAACTCAGACAGGTGCTGTAGTTGCATTTGGGGCAATTGGAACGTATAAATCTTTTGGGAAAGTCAAAAGTGTAACGACTCCAAAAAGCCAACAACAGTCTGAACCAGAACCACAGGCGCAGGTGCAACAGGCCAAGCCAGCAGGTCAGCAGAAGGTTGCCACAAACGTCAAAACTTCTTCAAATTCAGAATCGACAACAAAAGTTAATACAGGTGTAACAGATCCAGTAAAAAATAGAGTTAAATTACGAAAATCAACTATAGAGAAGATTAAGGAAAATCAGCCAAGAAACAGTAAAGGGCAGATGATTGATCCTAACACAAAAAAGACTTTGAAAAAGGATCAAATAGATATTGGACATAAGCCGGGGCAAGAATGGCGAAAGAGGCAGCAAATGCATCGACGGAGGAATAGCACTCGTAAAGAAGTAATAGAAGCAGAGAATGACCCTGATTTGTATCAATTGGAAGACAGAAAAAGTAATCAGAGTCACAAATATGAACAAAAAAAGACTTTGTAAATTAAATTAAGATGCAAATAAAAAAATTTAAGTTATCTGAAAAACAATTAGAACAATTAGTAGACAAGGTTGGAAGTTGTATCGCAACCGATAAAATAACTGTTGAGGGTTTGCTAGTCGGGTATATGTATCGCACTGAGCCAGAATTTGATTCAGATTCTGGTTGGCGCTTTTTTTCTGGCACAGAAAGTCAAGAATATGTGGATAATCCAAACAATTCCATGATTTATTCAGTTAATACCATTGCAAATTATGATAAGGCAATTATACCGTTTTTGGAATTTGATATTGGTACAGAACTAGAGCGAACAATTGATAATATCTTTATAACAGTTGTTCATGATAAATAAATTTCACTGTATAGTCAAATCACGGCTTTATGAATCTTTTATAATTTTTAATATGGAGACTTTCGGTAAAAGAATGGCTGCTCTCCGCAATGAAAGAAAGATGACACAAGAAGAATTGGCAAAACTTCTTAATACTTCTATTTCGGTAATTGGTAGATATGAAAGGGATAAGATGACCCCAAGTATTGGGGGTGGCTAAAAAAAATTCTAACAACTTAAATACTACGGTTGGTTACTTATTGGGGGAAACAGATAAAGCCGATTTGTTTAAAGACCCTGTAATGCTTCAACGACTTGCCGAACTGGATAAAATGGATGGCACAGAAAAAAGCCATATCCTACACGTATTGGATGGCTTTATTAAATCCGTTAAACTTAGAAATATTGCTGCACTGTGAATGAAAGAACAGTAAGAGCTGTATATAACAACGATACAATTACAGTTTATCAGGCTTTCACTAAACTTATTGCTCGGTCGGCTGTAGAACACAAAACTTTTATATCTCCGCCATTTAAGATGGAAAGAATGACTTGGATTAAGCCTTCTTTCCTTTGGATGATGTATCGTTCTGGTTGGGCTACCAAAGAAAATCAAGAATGCATTTTAGCCATAAAAATTAAACGTTCAGGATTTGAATGGGCTTTGGAAAATTCTTGTTTATCTCATTTTGATAGTGCAATTCATTCATCATATGAAACTTGGAAAGTAACACTAAAAAATTCGCCTGTTCGTATTCAATGGGATCCTGAAAAAGATATTTTTTTACAACCTTTAGACTATCGTTCTATTCAAATAGGTTTATCAGATATTGCAGTAGAAAGGTATGTTACTGATTGGATTGTGCAGATTGATGATATTACAGAGAATTGCAAACACATCAACCAACTTATTAATGAGGGTAAAATAAATCAGGCAAAGGGTTTATTGCCACAAGAACAACTTTACCCTTTACCTGAAAATATTGCTTTAATAGTTAATTCTTTTTGAGAACCTGCTCAAGTTCAAATGCTGCATTTTCTTTTATAATTGGGTCATCAACTTTTTCCAATAGCTTCAATTTTTGTATAGCCTCAGATGTATTAATAGCACTCAAAGCCCACATACACTTTTTAGCTATGGCTCTCATATCATCGTAATCAGGAACATCAAGAGCAACTTCATATAATTTGTCTACGCTTTTAGGGTCTTTAATCAATTCAAGAACACTTATAATATCCTCTTCAGAAGTGTGCCATTTTTCATCTAAAAGTTGCAGTAAAATATCTGTATAATCATTATCTGCTCCATCATTATACATAACGGCCAAGGTATTAGCTAACCCTTTATCATCTTTATTTGCAATATTATCCTTGAGCAAAGAAAGAGTTTCTTTTTTAAATTGTAAATGTTGCCCATCAGGAAACTGCTCCCAATAGTTATCAAAATAATCAGTCCTGTTTAACAGTCCTTTATAAAATTTCCAAAAATCAAACATTTTAATGTATCTTTTTAAAACTACTTATCCAAGGATTAAACATATGTGTGTTAGACTGTATGCCTAAATTCATCGCAGGTCCCTCAGCTTTCCATAATAGATTTCCTCTACCTGCCCAACCGCTTGCTCCTGCTGCTGTTCTATGCATTACACCAACTTGATTAAAATAATTCATCGCACCTGGCTTCATATTAAACTGAACCAATACATCATATTTATCAGGGTGGCGTAGCATCATATCTCTTGAATACTTCAGACTATTAGAAACGAACAACTCTTTACCTGCCATATGGCTTAATCCACCACTACTCTCTAGTGCTGCAAATTCTGCGTTAGACATTGCTCTATAAAACGTTCCCCCCTTAGCAGCATTTCGTCCAAAATATGACAAGCCGCGTCCCAAAGCAGATAACCCACGCCCTGCTAATCTAAACTCACCAGCACCGATGAGGAATTCCACAGGCCCTAAGCCAACACTCTCAATTGCTTCTGGATACCAGCCACACCAAACATTGTTAGTTGTTCTCTTAAAACTAAAATCCAATCCTGTATATCCGGTTACATCCCTTGCCACAAAAGTACCTTTATCAGAAATATTGCCCGGCGTACCCTTATAAAACCTGTCTTGATACACAGCGGTCTCGGTTATCTTACCGTTTGAAGACTGCGACCATTGTGCGGAATTGTCTCCAAAAATACGAATATTCAAGCTGTTGCCTTTACCATCGCTTATGGCGAGTGAGCCAGTCCCCCTACGTGTTTTTTGGTCAAAACTAGAATTAAATTTATAAGTAGAGGTTCCATGCCGTAAAATTGCACTTGCAACGGTACCTTCTGCGCCTTTTCCATCCAACCCGAAACCCACCCAACGATAATCACTTGTTTCCTTAGACCCAACGGCTACATTTTCACCTGTCGCATTTACAGGCTGCCATTCACAACCATCTAGGTCTATTCCATCAATGGGTCGGTTCATGGCAAAGGGATATGGACTCCAACTAGGGTAATCGGCTGTCAAAGGATCCACACTCAAAAACTTCCCAATTCTCGGATCATAAATCCGCATGCCGTAGTCCTGCTGATTTCCGGTTCCTTTAACATCATTATCATTTTCCTTCCCATTAAACCCATATCTAAACTGGCTTCCGGCGGTATAAGAGCGGTTGGGCATCAACATCCCGAAC
>DGDD01000271.1 GCA_002385265.1 Chitinophagaceae bacterium UBA3961 | reverse complement strand
TCAAACATTCTACCAGAGTTACTGACCTCGAAGTCGGATGATATCATCGGTCGTGCGAAAACGTACGAAGCAATTGTAAAAGGTGATAATATTCCAAGAGCCGGTATCCCAGAATCTTTCAACGTGTTGGTACACGAATTGAGAGGTCTCGGTCTCGATCTGAAATTTGAATAATAATAGGAACAGCACACTGCTACGAGCGGTGTGCTTTCTCCATATTAGTTCTATTTAAAAACCATCACTTCGAATCTCGTAGTTCGAAGAAAACAGATAAAAAGCGAAACAGAATATGGCTATTAAGAAAGACAATCGTCCAAGGGCCACATTTTCAAAGATTACTATCGGCCTTGCTTCTCCCGACTCCATTTTAGAGCGCAGCTATGGTGAAGTATTGAAGCCCGAAACAATCAACTATCGTACGTACAAGCCTGAAAGAGATGGTTTGTTCTGCGAGCGTATCTTCGGACCAGTAAAAGATTATGAATGTGCCTGCGGTAAGTACAAGCGTATCCGTTATAAGGGTATTGTGTGCGACCGTTGCGGTGTTGAAGTAACTGAAAAGAAAGTACGTCGCGAACGTATGGGTCACATCAAATTGGTGGTGCCTGTAGTTCACATTTGGTATTTCAAAAGTCTTCCTAATAAAATTGGTTACCTCCTCGGTGTTTCTTCTAAGAAACTAGAAACGATCGTTTATTACGAGCGTTATGTGGTAATTCAAGCCGGTGTAAAAGAAAACCTGAAACCAGGCGATCTTTTAACTGAAGAAGAGTATTTGGAACTGTTGGAAACCCTTCCAAAAGACAACCAATACCTTCCCGATGAAGATCCTAATAAGTTCATCGCGAAAATGGGTGCTGAAGCGGTTCATGATATGTTGCAACGTATCGACCTCGACTCATTGTCGTTCAGCCTCCGTAATGCCGCTGCAAATGAAACATCTCAACAACGTAAGGCAGATGCCTTGAAGCGTTTGAGTGTTGTAGAAGCATTCCGTGATGCCAACTCAAGAATCACTAACCGTCCTGAATGGATGGTGATGCAATACATCCCTGTTATTCCACCTGAATTGCGCCCGTTAGTGCCTTTAGATGGTGGACGTTTCGCATCTTCAGACTTGAACGACCTTTACCGTCGTGTGATCATCCGCAACAACCGCTTGAAGCGTTTGTTGGAGATCAAAGCTCCTGAAGTAATCTTGCGTAACGAAAAACGTATGTTGCAAGAAGCGATCGATAGCTTGTTCGACAACTCACGTAAATCAAATGCCGTTAAAGCAGAAGGTGGACGTGCACTGAAATCACTCAGTGATGTGTTGAAAGGTAAGCAAGGTCGTTTCCGTCAAAACTTGTTGGGTAAACGTGTTGACTACTCTGGTCGTTCTGTAATCGTGGTAGGTCCTGAATTGAAACTACACGAGTGCGGATTGCCAAAAGACATGGCTGCCGAGTTGTTCAAACCATTTATCATTCGCAAACTCATTGAAAGAGGTATCGTTAAAACTGTAAAATCTGCGCGTAAACTTGTTGATCGCAAAGAGGCTGTGGTTTGGGATATCCTTGAAAATATTCTGAAAGGTCACCCGGTAATGTTAAACCGTGCCCCAACATTGCACCGTTTATCAATCCAGGCCTTCCAACCAAAATTGATTGAAGGTAAAGCCATTCAATTGCACCCATTGGTTACATCAGCGTTCAACGCCGACTTCGATGGTGACCAAATGGCGGTTCACGTGCCTTTGAGCAACGCAGCCGTATTGGAAGCGCAATTGTTGATGCTTTCTTCTCATAACATCTTGAACCCACAAAATGGTGCGCCAATCACCCTTCCTTCTCAGGACATGGTACTTGGATTGTACTACATTTCTAAGGGCAAGAAATCAATGGGAGATTTGGTAATGCGCGGTGAAGGCAAAGCTTTCTACAGTGCAGATGAGGTGATCATTGCTTACAACGAAGGTCAAGTTGACTTACACGCTTTCATCAAAGTGAAAGCAACTGTAAGAACCGACAAAGGAGAATTGGTAACGAAGTTGATCGAGACTACAGTAGGTCGCGTGATCTTCAACCAACACGTTCCAAAAGAAGTTGGTTTCATCAACGCTTTGTTGACCAAGAAGAGCTTGAGAGAGATCATTGGTGATATCATTAAAATCACCAACGTTCCTAAAACAGCGAAATTCTTGGATGATATCAAACAATTAGGATTCCGTACTGCCTTCCAAGGTGGATTGAGCTTTAACATCAATGACTTGATCATTCCTTCTATCAAAGAAGAAGTGTTGGAGCAAGCGAAGAGTGAAGTAGATGAGGTATGGGACAACTATAACATGGGTCTTATCACCAACAACGAGCGTTACAACCAGATCGTAGATATTTGGAGCCGTGTGGATACTCGTATCACTGAAACATTGATTCGTGAATTGAGTACCGATAAGCAAGGATTCAACTCAGTATACATGATGTTGGATTCCGGAGCCCGTGGTTCTAAACAACAGATCAAGCAGCTTTGCGGTATTCGTGGATTGATGGCGAAACCAAGAAAATCAGGTTCATCAGGAAGTGAGATCATCGAAAACCCGATCTTGTCGAACTTCAAAGGTGGATTGAACGTATTGGATTACTTCATCTCTACGCACGGTGCTCGTAAGGGTCTTGCGGATACGGCCTTGAAAACAGCCGATGCGGGTTATTTGACTCGTCGTTTGGTGGACGTTGCTCAAGACGTAGTAATTACAGAAGAAGATTGCGGAACATTGCGTGGTATCGCTACCAGCGCATTGAAAGATAATGAGGAAGTAGTAGAGCCATTGTACGATCGTATTATTGGACGTACTTCTCTTCACGATGTATTCAACCCGGTAACGGATGAATTGATTGTTGAAGGCGGTAGTTTGATTACTGAAGACATTGGTAAAGCCATCGAAGATGCAGGTATCGAAACTGTAGAGATTCGTTCTGTATTGACTTGCGAAAG
This sequence comes from Chitinophagaceae bacterium UBA3961, assembly GCA_002385265.1. Lineage (GTDB taxonomy): Bacteria > Bacteroidota > Bacteroidia > Chitinophagales > Chitinophagaceae > Endoryza > Endoryza foliicola. Next base: position 5,129 of record DGDD01000271.1, on the reverse strand, counting down.
CAAGCGTGGTGTGTGTGTGAAATGTTACGGTAAAAACCTTGCAACAGGTAACGTTGCACAAAAAGGTGACGCAACCGGTATCATTGCAGCACAATCAATTGGTGAGCCTGGTACACAGTTGACACTTCGTACCTTCCACGTGGGTGGTGTTGCCGGATCGGCTTCAATTGAATCTTCTTTGTTGGCTAAGTTCGATGGTACAATCCAATTCGATGGATTGCGTACTGTTACAACTACGAACAACGAAGGTGAACCTACTCAAGTGGTAATCGGTCGTACCGGTGAGGTTCGTATCATGGATGTGAAGAATGATCGTTTGTTGATCACCAACAACGTTCCTTACGGTGCTATCCTCTTGATTAAAGATGGTCAGCAAGTGAAGAAAGGTGATACCATCTGTACTTGGGATCCATTCAACAACGTAATCGTTGCTGAGATCGCTGGTCAGATCAAGTTTGAAAGCGTAATTGACGGTATCACATACCGTGAAGAAGCCGACGAGCAAACAGGTCACCGTGAGAAAGTGGTAATTGAAACAAAAGATAAAACGAAGATCCCAACCTTGCTTGTTGAAGGTAAGGAGGTGAAGTTGTACAACTTGCCTGTGGGATCACATATCACTGTAGATGAAGGCGAAGATGTAAGAGCGGGTCAAGTATTGGTGAAAATTCCAAGAACGCTGCGTATGCAACGAGATATCACCGGGGGTCTTCCTCGTGTTACCGAGTTGTTCGAAGCACGTAACCCTGCGAACCCTGCGATCGTATGTGAAATTGACGGCGTAGTATCTTTCGGAGCTATCAAACGTGGTAACCGCGAAATCGTGGTTGAAGCGAAAGATGGCGTTGTGAAGAAATACCTCGTTCCGTTGACACGTCAGATCTTGGTTCAAGACGGTGACTTCATCAAAGCCGGTGCTCCATTGTCAGATGGTCAAATTTCACCTGCTGATATTCTTTCTATCAAAGGTCCTTTCGCTGTACAAGAGTACGTAGTGAATGAGATTCAGGAAGTATATCGCTTACAGGGTGTAAAAATCAATGATAAGCACATTGAGGTGATCGTTCGTCAAATGATGAAGAAAGTAGAGATCATCGATCCGGGTGATACTCGCTTCCTCGAAGAAGATTTGGAAGATCGTTTTGACTTCAACGAAGAGAACGATTGGATCTTCGATAAGAAAGTAGTAACCGATGCAGGTGAAAGTGCGAAGATGAAAGCAGGTCAAATTGTGAGCTTGCGTGAAATCAGAGAGGAAAACTCTTTGCTTCGCAGATCAGACAAGAAGCCTGTTGAATACCGCGATGCAAATCCGGCCACTTCACAACCTGTTTTGTTAGGTATCACGAAAGCATCATTGGGAACTCAAAGCTGGATCTCAGCTGCGTCCTTCCAGGAAACTACTAAAGTATTGAGTAGTGCAGCGATCCAAGGTAAGAGCGATGATATGCTTGGCTTGAAAGAAAACGTAATTACCGGTCACCACATCCCGGCTGGTACAGGTTTGCGTGACTTCGAGAACATGATCGTAGGTAGCAAGGAAGAATATGAATTGCTCCAAACGACTCGTGAAGCCATGACTTTCGATGAAGAAGAGTAATCAACTTTTATAAAATTCAAAGCAGGAGAAGCCACGTGCTCTCCTGCTTTTTTTTAAATTAAAATTTCCTTGAATTGTTAAATTTTTTAACATTATTTTTTCGAGGAACCTTATAAATTGCGTCAAACGAATTGCATGAAGAATATTTCTACTTTACTTGGTGGCCTTGCTCTATTAGGAGTAGCGATTTTATTTTATTTACATTTTTCAGGAAGCCCTGCAAAGCCTGCAGCAGCTGCATTGAATGGTAGCAGCGCAGCATCAGGAAACTTGAAAATAGCTTATTTCGACATTGATTCTTTGCAGACAAACTACAAAGATTTCAAAGATGCCGAAGATCAATTGAAAACTCAAGACAGCGATAACAAGATTCGCCTGAATAGCTTGGGTACTTCGTATCAAAAGAGATTGAAAGAACTTCAAGATAAAGCTCCAACCATGTCGCAAGCAGAAGGTGAAGCAGCACAACGTGAGTTGGCTACTTTGCAACAACGCTACAATCAAACGGAAGTTGAGTTGGATCAGAACATGAAGAAAACGCAAATGGATATGATGACGCGTTTGCACAACGACGTAGAAGCGTTTTTGAAAGAGTATAACAAAGAAAAAGGATTCTCTTATATTTTCGCTTATCAACCGGGTGTATTCATTTACTATAAGGATAGTGCACTGGATATTACAGGTGATATGATCAAAGGACTGAACGAGCAGTACGAGAAGAAGAAAAAAGAGAAAAAATAGTTTTGAAAGCGTAGTTCACACTACGCTTTTTTCTTGCCCTTATTTTCCTATCTTACGGTGACAAATACTACAGTCGCTATGAGTGAGAACAATCAAGGTTTTAAGCCTTCACTGGGCTTATTAGATGCTACTATGATCGTTGCCGGATCGATGATTGGTTCGGGGATCTTTATTGTAAGTGCCGATATCACCCGCAACGTGGGCAGTGCTGGTTGGTTGATCTTGGTTTGGCTCATTACAGGGTTCATGACCCTTACGGCAGCCCTCAGTTATGGCGAATTAAGCGCCATGTTTCCCAAAGCAGGTGGACAGTATGTATATCTCAAAGAAGCGTTTAATCCGCTCGCAGGCTTCTTATACGGTTGGAGTTTCTTCGCAGTAATTCAAACTGCTACCATTGCTGCAGTAGGGGTAGCGTTTTCAAAATTTGCCGGTACTTTTTTTCCGATTCTGGAAATCAATGATGCCAATGCTATTCATGTAGTTGGCGAATTCAGTGTATATCCTGCACAGTTTCTTTCGATCGTTATCATTTTGATTCTAACCTATATCAACACAAAAGGCGTACAAGGCGGTAAAACCATTCAAACGGTGTTTACGGTTACCAAATTGGTTTCCTTGTTTGGTCTGATCATTTTCGGATTTATTTTGGCCGCGAAATCGGAAGTGTGGAATGCGAACTGGCAAGATGCGTTCGTGGCAAAATCAAACATTAAAGACACTACAGACTGGACGGGCATTGGTGGTACTGCCTTGATAGGAGCCATTGCTGCTGCCATGGTGGGTTCCATTTTCAGTAGCGATAGTTGGAACAACGTAACTTTTATTGCAGGGGAGATCAAGAACCCGCAAAAGAATATTGGATTGAGTCTGTTCCTCGGAACATTGATCGTTACCATCATTTATGTGGCTGCGAACCTGATGTACATCAGCGTACTTCCTTTGAATGAAATTGCTTTTTCAAAGCAAGATAGAGTAGCCGTTACTGCAGCAAATGTGATTTTTGGAGACGTGGGCAGATATGTAATTGCTGTGATGATCATGATCTCCACCTTTGGATGTAACAATGGTTTGATCTTAGCGGGAGCTCGTGTGTACTACACCATGGCCAAAGACGGATTGTTCTTCAAGAATGCCGGTACTTTGAACAAGCACGGGGTTCCTGAATGGGCTTTGTGGGCACAAGCGGCATTGGCCGGTGTGCTTTGTTTGAGTGGTCAGTATGGTAACTTATTAGATATGGTTGCTTTTGTTGTGGTACTCTTTTATGTACTTACCATCATTGGAATATTTGTATTGAGAGCGAAGCGTCCCAATGCAGAACGTCCCTATAAAGCATTTGGATATCCTGTATTGCCGATCATTTACATCATCATGGGATTGGCCTTCTGTGTTGCATTGATCATTCAAAAGCCAATCTATGCAGGCTGGGGCTTGGGGATCACGCTTTTAGGCATACCTTTGTACTTTATTGCTTCAAAGCAAAGCGCTAAAGAATAGATTTGAATATGGCAGCAGTTAATTTTTATCAGTTGTTTCAGCAATTCGCTCAGTTGGAGATTGGCGTTATTGGAGACGTGATGTTGGATACCTATTGGTGGGGACATGTAGAGCGCATTTCACCGGAAGCCCCTGTTCCTGTAGTGGCACTTGATAAAAAAGAACAGCGTATTGGTGGAGCCGGAAACGTAGCGTTGAATTTATCCTCTCTTGGAGCAAAAGCAAGTATCATTAGTGTATTGGGAAAAGATGAGGATGGAAAACAATTGACGCAACTCTTCGAACAGCACCATATCAACACTTCTTTCTTAGTAGCATCTAATAGTAGGGTGACCACCAATAAAACCAGAATCATCAGTCGCAATCAGCAAATGATGCGATTGGATGCTGAGATGACCACAGATATCAATAAGGATGAAGAAGCTTTGTTGTTGGAAAATGTGGCGCAGTACATTCAGAAGAAAAAGCCTGCTGTGATCATCTTTGAAGATTATAACAAAGGGGTTTTAACAGCTCGCGTAATTGAGAAAGTGATTGCTTTTTGCAAAGAAGCGGGAGTGCTGACTACAGTAGATCCTAAAAAGAAGAATTTCTTTGCTTACAAAGGCGTTGATATTTTCAAGCCTAATTTGAAAGAAGTAAAAGAAGGATTGAACATTCAATTGGAAGAAATCAACAAAGAACATTTATCTCGCGTTCACGAAGAATTGAAGCGTCAGCTTTCGCACGAAACATCGTTCATAACCTTGTCTGAATACGGTGTTTTCTATTCCAATTCAAAAGAAACCAATTTGCTTCCTAGTCATAGAAGAAATATCGCCGATGTATCCGGCGCCGGTGATACAGTGATTGCGGTAGCCTCTTTGGTTTACGCGGCTACAAAAGATTTGAACCTGATGGCTTCCATCGCCAATTTAGCCGGCGGACTTGTTTGTGAAGAAGTAGGAACTGTGGCGATTAAGAAGGAGCGGTTGTTGAGGGAGTGTGAGGCGGTGATTAATTAAGAATTAAGAAGTAAGAATTAAGAATTGAACAGCCTGGATAATTAATAATTAAGAATTAATAATTAATAATGAAACAGCCGCTAGCAGGCTGAAATTTACGAAGCGAAGCCGAGGAAATTTTAGTCCCGATAGGCGATAGCCGATTCGGGAAACAAGAAGATGAGCAGGGGGGAGCGCTGCGTTATCGCTGCGATCGCTGCGCCGCTGCGGTAATGAAGCACTCCAAATATTCAATTTTTTCCCTCTACCGCAAAGAAACAAAGTACGCAACGGTTCGCAACGAA
>DGDD01000173.1 GCA_002385265.1 Chitinophagaceae bacterium UBA3961 | reverse complement strand
GATTTGGATTTTTTTCGATCCACTTTAAAAACCAGCCCTCTCTTTTTTTGATAGTAGATTCATCGTACAATGTAACTGAAGACCAAATATGTGGCTTGTTTTCGTCAAGTAATTTCATGTACTTTTCTTTTCCATCCCATCTGCATTCGAATAAATGGCAGTCGTCCCAAATAACCGCTGTAAAAGGCTCAATTTGACTGAGTTTTATGGCTTGGAAAGTATTGGCGGGAGTAGCGCCTTCAATAATATCGAGAAGAATGATTCCACGACTTTTACGATAGGGAGGCGTGGAAATATGTGCTTCAAAACCACCATTCAAAAAAACGATGGCATTTCCGTTTTCATGTGCTGCAATCCAAGTACCTCCGGCATCTGCGTCTTTTGGAAAAAGTATTTTTCCGGATTCATACTCATAAATGTCCGGAGCTAGCGCATCTTTACGCCACTGCTTTTCGTCTCTATTAGAGGTTAGAAATATCGAATTATTTGAAGGGATAAAACTTACTGTGCACATTGATTTCTAAACTTAACGGTGGCCGATGCAACGCCGAAGCTTTCCGGTAATTCAATGGATGAAATTTCTTGCACGCCAATTCGAATCAATGCCATGTGATGAATCGTATGCTCTAAGTTATAGGCAATTTCTCTAAAATAATTGCTTTGTAAACGTATCAAATCCACCGACTGTTCATCATAAGCTCCCTCTAATAACAAATCTTTGTTAGGCTTATTCAAAGCTTCTTGAATTTGCTTCATCAAATCTTGTGTAAACAGTCGATCTGTTTCAATTTTTCCGTCTCTCTTGCGCTTTTCATAGTTCACAATACCTGTTTCGTACCCAAGCTCTAAACACTGAAACATTTCAATTATATGCCGAACGTGCTGACCTATGGTATTGTTAGATAACTGAACACAAGGATGCGAATACTCTTCGTTCGAGAGATTTTCAATAGTGGCAGACAATTGTGCAAAAACAGTATTTACAGCTTTTTGAAGTTGCATCTACAATTTTATTTATACAATGATAACAATTTCGTTTCAATAAATTAACCTCTGTTAATAGCTTTAGCCCTTTTGTGTATAAACATCAAGCAATACGGTAACCTCGTCCGACATGGTAACACTGCTCCCCCCTACCCCTAAATCCCTTCTATTTACCTTAAATTGCCCTTGAAATCGGTAGCCATTTTCTTGCGGCAATGCGGAAAAAGGAAAGGAAATGTCCACTTCTTTACCTTTTACATTCAACTTCCCAAACATGTACAGGGTGCCTTTTTTATTAGACGGAGTAACTTTAGTAGATACGAAACTGATAATTGGATAGTTTTTTTCGTCAAAATATTCCTCTTTCTTCAAATGATCGTCGCGCAACTCAATTCCGGTATTGATCGAAGATGTTTTAATTTGAACTGAGAACTTTGATGCTGGCAAATTTTCGGGGGAAAACACTATGGCACCGCTGTATTCACCAAACACTCCACTTACCCAAATTCCCAGATTCTTTATTTTGAATTTAACGGCATTATTGGTATTCTGAATCGAATAATTTTGCGCTTGCAATCCATTAATTGCCAAAAAACTTAAGATCGTGAAAAGGAAGAATTTCATGGTATCGCTTTTGTCAAATTTAGTTTAATAATGCTAAAAATTAAGTTAATCAAGGCATCCGCAGTAAGGATTTCCCGAACTGATGATTGAATCGTTCACAATGAATTACAACGTATCTAAATGTGTTGAAATCAATCTTTTGGGCAATTTTATACTCTTGATTTCCGGAAAATGCCTGCAAACTGCCCAAGCTATAGTAGCTCAAAGGATCCGCTTCTTTGGAGATATACACTTTTAAATCTGGGCCGTTCGACACCCGAAAGTCTTCTAACCTAAGTTTTAATGAGTCGCCCACTTTATAAATGAGTACTTTTCCGGAACAGGCACCATAAAAGCCATTCTCTAAATCCCCCTTCCAAAGTATGTTTGCTGTCATTGTATCTAGCATTGGTAAGGGTGCACTCGGCTCATTCAAAGTGCTTCCATTTTTAGAGCAAGCAAGGGTACTAACAACAAAGAAAACAAATACAAGGTATTTCATGATTATTTTGATTTTAAATTATACGTTACACCTAAACCGAGAGCATTCACTTTGTTCCTGAACCGATTTGTTTCAACTCCATCGGAGAATTGTTGTTTGTACAAGCTAGACTTGTATTCCACAAACAGAAACTGATACACAAGCTTATAGCTCCACCTTTTGTTCCAATTATATTTCAAGAAAAGCTCGGAGTTCAACGTACCGAGGTCGTGGTCACCGGTTAAAAGAAGGTTGAAATTTGTGGGTTTAACCGACGGGTCCGTTCGAGTAAGTCCATTTGATTTAAAAACTGCACTCGTTTTTCTAGCGATAGTAAACCCAATGACATCTATATTAAATCCTGCACTAAACTTATTATTAAACTGGTAGGCACTATGAAAAGCTGCATTTAGAGAAAATACAATTGGCATTTGAACTACTAGCGTATCGAAGTTTTCCTCTCTTTGACCTGCAACCACAATCAAAAATGGGGTGGTAAAACTTCTTGTATACTTGGCCGGGCCGGCGGTTATAAAATCTCGCTTGTCACCAATGTAATTGGTTAAACGAACACCATAACCAATATGTAATTTGCTATTTTTAACTATCGGGAATAGCTGATCATAACCAAGTGCAAAGGCCCCTTGCCTCTGACCTAAAGTAGCTGTAAAGTCGATTTCCCTTTTCGGTAAGTTCTCTTTTTTAAGTTGGGAGAAACTCTTTAAACTTAAAAACACCAACAACAATGTGGTTACATTCTTAGCATTGATTCCGACGAAAATTAACCTATGCCTTTTAGCGTGATTGACAATCGGAAAACGAAGCGCTGCTTTAACGCGTAACAATGAGTTAGAAATAAAATTGAAGCTGTTTTTTAATGTATGCTTCGCTGAATTAAGATCATTCAGAATACCGGCTAAAAGCAAATGAACGCGCATTTTAATGACGTAAAGAAAGACCGCCGGAATGAAAACCAACATGAAGTCTGTAATCTCAAGTCTTTGAACCATTTCAAGACGAGCAATGCGAAGAACTAAAACTGCAGCAAGAAAAGCAAGAAATCTCATTTAATCAATTTCCAATAAAACTACTTTCTGCTGCATTCACTTATTGTCGGCTATCCGACAGTCACCAGATTTTGAAGTTTTTTAACATTAGGCACCCAAATCTCCTTGCGGCTAAAATGCAGTATTTCTTCTTGCGATAGCTGAGTTAACATGGTTGTAACGGTTTGGCGAGTAGAGCCTACCAGTTGCGCGATGTCTTCATGAGTGAAGAAATTGGGTATCCGAATTTCAGTTGGTAACGGAGACTTCACTTGTGCCAGCACCAAGTTCGCAAAAAAATTGATGAGTCTAGAACGGATATCTTTACTCAAAAGATTCAACAATCGGCTTTCCACTCGTTTCAGCTTGGTTCCTACTTGTTGAGTGTATTTAAACGCTAACTCAGGCTTCTTTTTTAAAAGTGTTCTAAAGTCTTCTACAGTAAAGGAGCAAAGACTGACATTCGATTTGTGAGCTAGGGCAAATTCTCCCATCATATTGTTCCGTTCCAATGTAATTTGACCAAATAATTCACCCTTCTGAAGAATCTCTTTTACCACTTCTTTACCCGATGTATCAATGTGGCCAATTTTTATATATCCTTCTTTTAGAAAGTAAATCCGATTGTGGAGATGAGCTTCGAAATAGAGATATTCGCCCTTTTCTGCTTCAATAAAGTTGTGAATAATATTCAACTCTTCGTACTCGTCATCGCTGATATGAGCCCAGAGGTCATAGTTTCTGATTAGCAGTAGTTTCTCTTCAACCGACATATTAGCAACTTTATGTAAATCTAGGAAATTTGTAAGAGTGTCGATTTTCTGAATTGTTAATACTAATTTCTGAATCTTCTTGCTCTTAAACTAACACCCGTTATATTTGTAGTACTAACTTCAAAAATGTACCATATGGCAATACAAACGATGGCCGACTTTATGGCAAGAGGAGAACAACCTGAAATCTTGTTTTGGGTTGGATGTGCTGGTAGTTTTGATCAGCGTGCTCAAAAGATCACAAAAGCTTTTGCCACCATACTTGAAAAAGCCGGAATTAGTTTTGCTATTCTAGGTAAGGAAGAAATGTGCACGGGCGATCCTGTTCGTCGCGCAGGAAATGAGTTCATGTTCCAAATGATGGCCTATCAAAATATTCAGCTACTAAACACCTATGGCATCAAAAAAATTGTAACCACATGTCCCCACTGCTTTAATACCTTGAAAAACGAGTATAAAGAGTTGGGAGGCGATTATGAAGTGATTCACCATACTGTTTTGATGCAGGAGTTGATTGATACAGGAAAAGTGAGAATCAAGGATGGTGGTGCATTCAAAGGGAAAAAAATTACCTTCCACGACAGTTGTTACTTGGGCAGAGCGAACAATATTTATGAAGCTCCTCGTCATGTACTCGAGCAATTAGATGCTGAATTGGTAGAAATGAAACGTTGCAGAACCAATGGTTTGTGCTGTGGTGCGGGCGGTGCACAAATGTTTAAAGAAGAAGAAAAAGGAACAACAAGAGTAAACTGGGAACGAACCGACGAAGCAATCGCAACGAATGCTTCGATTATTGCATCAGCTTGTCCTTTTTGTAATACAATGATGACAGACGGAGTAAAAACAAAAGAAAAAGAAGGAGTGGAAGTTTTAGACATTGCAGAACTTATTGCTCAGTCGCTCGACTAAAGTAGAGTTCCTTTAATTCCTCACATAACTTTACTGCTTCGCTCAATTTACCCAAGGGCACAGGTAGTTTCAACGCGGAAGACTCCTTGGAATTACGGCTGTTCCAGTAACTCTGCAAGGTTATTTGCGAAACGCCACTGCCTTTTTCAAGCAGAACATGTGAGAGCCACAAGCGCTGATTTACAAATTCAAAATAGTTCCTGTTATAACCCACTGAGCGAGTGGTGATGGTGATTTGAACTGATTTGAATGGAAACGGATAAATTCGAGTGATCATCCAAACCAAACATAGCATACATAGTACCCCGATAAAGCCCAGGGAAATAGAAATCAGAAGTGAATTCTCCACCACAATTCCTACTAATAATCCCGTTCCGGTTACCACAAAAGCAAGTATGAAAAACCCTAATTGCAGTTTGTATTGAGAAATCCAGAACCAAAGCCAATCAGCGGCATCCACTTTCCATTCATGTAGAATCGGCAACCCGGTCAACATTCCGGAGGGGCCTACCGTGTATTCTAGAGATATATTGCTTTTTGCTTTTAGCTGAAGTTCCTTTCGCGCTGAAATTGATTCCCTAAAATTGATGTAGAACCCAATAATTGAAATCAAGAAACCCATAAGCCCAAAGGTAAAAAACAAGATTCCGAGCACTTCTTGATCTTTCGCCCAAAATGAATAATAGATTCCCATTGCTACCGTGAAACTACTTATCACCAATAGCAGAAAAAGTCTCAGTTTCTTGTAAAGTAAGCCCGAAAACACTGACATACGCCCAATTTAGCCGATACTCGCAACGAAACCTATACCCGCAAGACGGTATTTATTTGAAAGCATTATTTTTGCAGTATGAAATTGAAGTATCAGGAGCTCATTCCGGCCGAATTTCACCCGGAGAGCCGCGTTTGGATCTACCAATCAAGTCGACTTTTCACGCTTCAAGAAGCCCTCGCCATTGAGGATCAAATCAATCAGTTTGTAGCGTCTTGGAAAACTCATGGTGCCCAAGTTAAGGCCTATGGCAATCTATTGTTTGGGCAATTTATTGTACTTATAGCCGACGAAACACAAGCAGCAGTAAGCGGATGTAGCACTGATAGTTCGGTACGATTTATCAAAGACATAGAAAAGCAATTCAATGTAACCATGTTCGATCGGCAAATGCTGGCATTTCTGATAAACGACCGCGTACAGGTACTTCCTTTATCGCAAGTTGGCCCTGCTTTAGAGCTTGGAAAATTAAATTCGGACACCCTTTACTTCAATAACCTGGTGCTTACGAAACAAGCATTAATCGACTCTTGGATTGTTCCTATAAGTCAATCTTGGCTTGGTACCCGCTTTCTGAAGAAATAATAAAACGGTTATTTCTTAGATGGCAAGTACTTGTTAATTTTTTTATTAGACTGAGTAAAATTGTAAGTGAGCGACAAACGGTAATTTCTCGTTCTGTTGTAGCCATATGATTCATGCAAGAAATTGATTCCCGCTGTGCTTGTACGACTAATTTGTTGTTGAACCGGGTCTATCACATTTACACTAACAATCAACTTTTTCTTTAGAAATTTATACTGAGCACCCACACTCATACTGGAATTCCATCGAACATAGCCCTGGGGATTGGCGAATCGATTCACCGTAAAATTCAGATAGGAATTGAACTTTTCTGAGGCTGTAAAGTTTACATTGGTATTGGTATTGAAACTTCCACCATCTCTATACTTCAGCAGCAGTTTATCTGCCGCACTGTATAAATTATAAGTATAACTGGCACTCCAATTAGCGCGCCATTTTTTGGAAAAATTATAGCCGTTCCAAGTACTGATAACCCATTCATTCCGATCATCGATATTCTGCCAACTTACAAATGTTTTACCATCGGGCTGCAAAGTTCTTATTTGTGTGAACACATCTTGCACTAAATGATATCCCATTCCAATATTCGCATAAAAAACAGGTGTACCAATTCCAAACGAAGCATCAAAATTGTGAGATGTAGTAGGCTTCAATGAGGTATTCCCAAACCTAAGGTTGTAGGGATCTGTATAATCAATGGCGGGATTCAGCTGACCTATTCCTGGTCTTGAAATAACCCTTCGATAGGTAAACGCTGCATTCCACTTTTCTTTCCAATTGTATTGAACAGTAATAAATGGTAAGGGAGTCCAATAGGTGTTGCTTCTTTTCTTTTGCTGCGAAACTACGTTGAAGTCAATAGTCGTTTCTTCTACATTTATCCCCGCAGTTATCGTTCCTGTTCTCGCATACAACTGCCGAAGTGATAAACGAAATTGCTTTATAGCTTGGCTGAAATTGAATGTTGTACTCAACAAATCATTTTTTACAAAAACACTATCCGGTTTTTTTAAGGTAGACGATAGTTGATCAACATCATTATAAGCAAACAGGTATTGAGCTCCAATAGCCATAAAGGTTTTATCCTTTACCAACATCTTATCATACAATGTATTAAAATACCAGTTAGTATTGAATGAAATGGTTTGTTGAAACTGTGTAGAATCAAGTCCTGACTTCGTACCGTCAGTATTCAAAAATTCTTGAAACCATTTTTTTTGATCACGGTTGTCGGAATATTGATAGCCGGTCCAAATTCGAAAGCTTGTTGTAGGAACAGCGCCTTTAAACGTGTATGTTAAATTAGCAATCGGAGTTCTGTTATTACCCCAGCTGTGCAACTTTCGTTCACTCCAACTGGAAACTTGCTTCAATTGCGTTAACCCTATAAATCCAATATTAGATTGATTGTTGTAACGATTTTCGTTGTATTGTAAAACAATGTTAACGGAATGATGGGTATTGACAGTCACGTCCAGCGCTGCTCTTATGGAAGGACGCTTGGTATTATTTGAATAAGCACTGTTTGTATTGAAATACGTAACTGAATCGGAGTAGATATTTTGTCTTTTAGAGTATCCATACCCTGAGTAGTCGTTATCGTTCCAGCCGCTATTCAAGTTAAAATTGAACCCTTTCTTACGTAAACTAAAGCTACCGGAGCCAGCTCGCTCTCCTCTTGATCCACCTGTAATGGATAACCGTCCTGATCTCCCCATTTTTCCTTTCTTGGTAATAATATTAATTACGCCACCCGGTTCATTAGCGTATTGTGGGGGAGGATTGGTCATTACTTCAATACGTTCAATCATACTGCCGGGCATCGATTCAAGGAAATCTTGTAACTGCTGTGCATTCATATCAACCGGCTTGTCGTCAATTAGTATCTTAGGTTCTTTGCCTTTAACGGAGATACCGCCATTGGGATCAATGGCTACTAAGGGCAATTGCTTCAAAAGGTCGGTAGCCGAACCACCTGAAGCCAGGGGCGATTCCGAGGCGTTCATTGTTATATTCCCTCCATTGCTTTGAATAAGTGGCTTTTCTGCGTAAACAATTACCTCCTGCAATGCATCGGAGCTGTTCTTTATGACCAAGTCTTGCAAATTGATTTCAGTTCGCTCAGAGCGGATCCAAATACTGTCCATTATTAAAGGCTGGTATCCAATACCTGAAACAGTTAGGCGGTAATATCCAAATGGAAGATCTGAAAAATGAAATGCTCCTTGCTTATCGGTCACTCCTCCTCTGCGCATACTTGAATCTGAAAGAAATACCAATCGAATACTGGCCGACTCAAGCGCTTGCTGCTTCGAATCCACAATACTCCCAATGATGGTACCTGTTGAAACCACCTGAGCAGATAATGAACTATGAAAAATTAGGAAAAATGCACCCAAAGCAGTCAGAAAACGCATGAATCAAAAATACCCAAAAGGAAAATGCCTGTTCTCCTGACCTTGTTCAATGGCCCTATTCATACATGAATGGAATCCAAGAATTTGTAAAAAACTGCCATACTGTCACTAGAATGATCAATTTTTGCTAATTTTGTCTTTCGAAAAAATAAAGAGATGCAGGAATTGTTGAAATTAAAAGAACACGACGAAGCAAGGCAAGGGGAAGCATACGCCCCTTTTGCTATGGATCCAAACCACTATAAAAAGCACTTCTACATAGAAAGCTATGGATGCCAGATGAATTTTAGCGACAGTGAAATTGTGGCGTCAATCTTAAACCAGCATGGTTTTGGAGCAACTCGAAATGTTGAAGAAGCAGATCTGGTGCTCTTAAATACCTGTTCCATTCGTGAAAAAGCGGAACAAACAGTTCGCCGAAGATTGGGAGATTTTCAGCAAGTGAAACAATCAAAACCCGGTTTGTTGATTGGTGTGTTAGGGTGTATGGCTGAACGCTTAAAGTCGAAATTTTTAGAAGAAGAAAAGTTGGTTGACATGGTGGTGGGGCCTGATGCCTACAGAAGCTTACCAGCTTTAATTGAAGAAGCAGAAACCGGACAAAAGGCCGTGAATGTATTGCTCAGCCGCGACGAAACTTACGCAGACATTTCGCCGGTTCGTCTCGATAGCAACGGAGTAAGCGCTTTTGTAAGTATCATGAGAGGTTGCAATAATATGTGTGCCCTTTGTGTAGTTCCTTT
>DGDD01000023.1:2722-12749 GCA_002385265.1 Chitinophagaceae bacterium UBA3961 | reverse complement strand
TCGGATTTCTACCCTGTAGGGGTAGCACATGTGTTAAACAGGGTTTGTGAAGAATGGTCCGACCCTGGAGGGGTCGTATATGCGTAGAACGGATTTGCGACGAAAGGGGACCGACCCTGCAGGGGTCGCATGTCAGTAGCAAAAAAGATGGTGTTTCGAATTTCGACCCTGTAGGAGTCGCACATTTGTAAAAATGCATCGTGAAGAATGGTCCGACCCTGTAGGGGTCGCATGTCAGTAGCAAAAAGATGGTGTTTCGGATTTCGACCCTGTAGGGGTCGCACATTCGTTAATTCAAAACAACAATCGCGTTTCTGATGTTTTCAGAAATAGAAACAGTGGCTTCACTTTTCGCAATCGCAAAAGATATAAATCGATGAATGTCTTCTTCCTCAAAATCTGTTTTTTTAATGATCAGCTCTTTTTTATTGGAGAATCTTAGAAAATATTCTTCGTCATAATCGTCGTACACCACTATACCTAGCTCTTGAAGATTGTATTTTTTGACGAAGAGTTCATTGTATACGATTGCGCCCTTGCTGATATAATACACAGGAATCGTTTTGTTTTTTGTGACTAGGTACTGGATGAAATAGTTTATAGCTAGAACACATACCCATATAATTGCAGTAACAATAGTGAATGTTTTAAACAGGTATAGAGCGCCAAATACAATCGCTAACAAAATAAGAACGTTTAAAACAGCTTGACTTAGTTTCAAAGGAGACCCGCTGTGCTTCTTTATCAACGCCTGCTCCCAATGAATCTTTCTTGATGCAATGATGTATTCAGTTAAGGTATAAAAACTATGAGCAATTGAAAGGGACACAAGAATCAAAGTTTGAGAGGAGGCTTTGGTAAAAAGCATCCCGGTAATTGCAACCGAAAAATACAGAACAGTAAAGAGTGTGTTACGCGTTAGCATTGTCTTTAACTATTGATATGACGAAGCATCGTAGGTAAATATCGGGAAAACAATCTGATTTCATTTTATAGCTACTATTAGTTGTTAGAGAAATATGCTTCCTAACATGTGTCTGCCTGGAAATAATTGATAATTACTATATGAAATATATTGATACATTACTGTACAGTAAGTGTGCGGGCTAATCTGTGGCTAGTTCAGAATTGTCCTCGCCGGATTTAGCGGCAGATTTGAAGAAATTAACTGTTTTCAAATCTTCAATTATTTGCACCTCGGGTATCATGACTCCCGGCTTCTTCAACATACGATCGGCTAAAAAATGAATGGCGGCTCTCACTTCTTTGTATTGATCGTAGATATCATGCACTGCTTGTTTGGCTTCTTCGGGCGGCCAAGCTTGATCAACTTTTTCCAGATAATCGTGAATATTTTGGATCACATTCAAGTCTTCTCCTTGTTGTGTATATCCTTTTGAATTTGTGCCCAAATAGTAATTGGGAACATTGAAAACTTTTTGAACAATCAAGTCGCCGGCATACAAAATCAACAATTGTTTCTTGGCAAATTGAATAGTGCCCTCATCTCTCGGTAAGGCATCCCTGTTTAGGTTGATGATCATACTATTTTTGATCAAGTCAAATTCATTATGAAACGGAGCTGTATCGATTAAAGCAGTGCCATGTATGTCTGCATACTCAGGACGGATGATTTCCGGCTTACCGGCCGTCACATTCAGGATGACTCCTTTACAACGAAATCCGCAATGAATGCCCATAATAGCATGTGCGGCTTCGTGAAAGGCAACGTGCTTTTGATAATTGGGATCCTCCGTTGGTTTGGGTCTTTGTAATATAAAAAGCAGCAGTCCTACAAAAATAGCTATCGCAAGTTCAACAGGCATTTTGCAACTAGTTGTGTTTTGATATCAAAAGGAAGATATTAAATTTAGATGGAAGTTCCAATACCAATGCTACAGCGCATAGCCTTCTATAAGGTAATCTTCTGCTTTTTTATATCTGTTCGAATGTTCTTGAATTCAATTGTTTACCCGTCAATTAAAACACTGATGGCGCTAAAATCATTCATGGTTATTGAGAAGCAATGATTTTTATCATGAATTGAGTCGAATGAAATTTCCCAAACGATGGGTTTCGATTCCATTCTAGGAAGGTGGATAAAAGTGGGTTGAAACTCGACTGAAAAATCTTCTATCTTAAAGTCTTCTTGCCAATTTCTGAATTCATCTTCAATAATTGGGATGATTGATTGAGAGATCGATGCGTAGTTTTTTTCAATTTCTTTGTAGAATTCAACTTGACTTGCTGTTGGTCCGCTAGGCGCGGCATCAATGAACAACTCTATGACTTCAGTTGATAAGGAAAAGGGCATTTTTGCGTAAAAGTAGTCGTTGCCGGTAAAATTCTTCCGACTGCTATAGATGAGCTCACCAAAAAAATCGTGCTGCACGATAAGCTTTTTTCCGAAGAATAGATCGAAGAGCCCCATATTATTTTATTAGTTAGAGTGAATGGATTTCTTATTCGAACCTAGTTCGTATATGTAAAAGATTCAATTAGCAGGTTATCTAATTACCGCTATTTAATTCTTCCGTATTTCTTTAATAAGTCCACAACCAACTTTTGCGGCAATGCATATGCTTTGTTTCCATTGATGCCCTCCATTGTTTCCGCTGCAACCATGGCATTGATAATTGCCTCTTCAACTGCTTGAACGGTGGCATCAAATAGTGGATTGATTAAATCATTCGGTAATTGTTCTACAGTGGTGAACGATTCGCGTTGAAAAGCAGTGCTATTTGCGGTAGAGAAAGCAATAAAAATATCGCCTGATCCATTTTCCCCTCTGCCACCTACAATTCCAACACCCAATGGCACTCTAGCCGCTATACGCTTGAGTTGATGAGGCAATAAGGGTGCATCCGTTGCTACTACAACAATGATGGATCCATCTCCTTCTTGACGATAAGAAGGGGCTGCCTTAAATTCATAGTTCAATGTATCTTTTAATTCACGACCAATGGGTACACCGGCAATGGTCAGATTCTGTTTGGCTCCAAAATTAGACTGAACAAGAACACCCACTGTATAACTGGAATCTTTGATTTTTATTACTCTTGAAGCCGTTCCAGTGCCGCCTTTGAAACCTAAACACATCATGCCGGTGCCTCCTCCAACATTTCCTTCAGCTAGAGATCCTGATTTCGCATTGTCCAATGCTTCAAAAGCATTGCTTTCCTTTACATGAAAGCCGTAAATATCGTTCAAGAAGCCGTCGTAAGTTTCTGCTACTACCGGGTAAGTATACCAGAAATCTTCTTTGTACCATCCCATTCTTACAAACCATTTTAGTACAGCATCTCTTACCACTCCCACGCTATTCGTATTGGTGATCAATATAGGCGTTTCCAAGAAACCCGATTCTGTGATCCAAGTGGTTCCTGTCATTTCACCATTGCCATTTAGGGAATACCAATTCGCGTATACCGGATTGTTATTTCTTCCTCTTGGAAGAATGGCTGTAACTCCGGTTCTTACCGGGCCCTTGCCGCGAATATTTTTACCCTCGCCGGAGATGATAGTGCTGTAACCTACTTCTACGCCTTTTACATCGGTAATTGCATTGTGCTTTCCCGTGATTCCCTTAAATGGAATTCCAATATCTCTTGCCCTGGGTTTTTGAGCATAGATAGTATTGTTTAAGAAAAATAGTAAGCAAATGAGGAGGAGTTGACGCATGAGGGCAAGTTTAGTTGTAAGAAAATTAATAATATAAATTATTTCATGGAATGAAAGGCTACAATATTCCCTTCAGTATCTGCTTTTTGTATTGCTAAAAGCAAAGCGAGAAAGAAAAGTGTATCTAGCTTGCTAGCATTAATTTACGTAGGATTTAACGAATCGGAAAATAATGTTTTTGAAAGGGGAGAATGAGTGAGCAAGCGTCACACGTTAAAAAAGTACCTATTCCTTATTTCTCCAGTCTGCTCGATCGATTATAAAACTACTTTCTTGCTTCTTAAAACCCACTTTAGGATAGTATTCCATTGCAGTGGGTACTGAAAGCAATAGTAACATCGATTGATCGCCCAATTTCTCTTTCGTTAAGCGAATCAGCTCTTTTCCAATGCCTTCTTTTTGGTATTCTTTTCTAATAGCAAGATCTGCTAAATAGCACGACCAAACCCAGTCCGTTATGGATCGCGCAACGCCTACCAACAGGTCGCCATCCCAAGCGCTGATGATCAAGTTCGAATTCTCGTACATCTTCTGAATTCGTTTCGAGTCGTGAATCGGTCTTGGTAAATCGGCACTTCCATAAAGGTCAATGATTGCTGCTGCATCGGGACAAATAGTATCGCTGTAAGTGAGTTTCATGATGTGAATCTAGTGATTTGTTGCAGTTTTACAGTTGCATTACCTTTTTTAAGAAGACTATTTTAGAAAGGCTGTGATAAATTCTAGTAGAAGGGAGGTTTGCATCATTAAACTTACATGCGCTTGCGATGGTAGTATGGCAAGTTGCGACGCAGGCATAGGCCTTAAATCTGCCGAAATGCCTCCTCCTAATAATTGGTAGGTTTTTGCCAATTCAATTTTATCTACTCCGTCATTATCGCCCGAGATGATTAAAACCGGCTTTTTTAGTGCAGCAATTTTGGCATCGCCTACATCAAATGATACCTGAGAGAAATCAAACATTTGTTTCAAGAATTTATGCCATTTCGATTTATCAGGCGCAACTGCGTCGTAGCCGATTTGCAAAGGACTGCCATCGAACAACTCGGGCTTAAAATCGGTAAAAGCATTGTTTACCTCAGGCAACCAGCCACTAGATTTGTAGGTTGAAGAGAGAATGACCAATCTTCTCAAGCGTTTTGGAAAGTCAACCGCAAATTGATAGGCTATAGAACCTCCCATGCTGTAGCCTGCAACATCGGCAGTGTCAATTCTTAGATAATCCATTACTTTTGCTACGTCACTGGCCAGGGTTTTGATGTCAAGTTTTCGATCAGAGTACGGCGAATGGCCATGACTCTGCATTTCAAGGGCAATCACTTTTCGCGTTTTCGACAGTTCCGGTAACAGTTCGGCCCAATTCATTGAAATCGTATAAAAGGCGCCGTGAAGAAGAATTAATGGTTTGCCTTCCCCATATACTTCATAATACACTTTGATTCCGTTAACAGGAGCATATCCTACTTGAGAGGGAGCTACTTGTTGCCCCTTTGTTGAATTTGCTAACAATAGCAGCAAAAAAGTGACCAGTAGTGATGTCTTTTTCATATCGATTGATTAGAGTTCAGTACTATTAACTTTTCAAAGGTAAGCGGCTGTTCAATAGAAATGGAAGGACGAAAGCGTCAAGTTCAGGGGTGTATTGCGACGGGAAGTGCCGGAATCAATGGTTTTTTAAATCTCAATGATATCTCTAGGGAGTAACTACAGGGTGTTTATTCTTATACATTCCAAAGCAAGTTCCGGTTGATGCTTGCTTTTTTCTTGGTCGAGTTTGAAACCAAGCTTTAAAAGCAATTGCAGGGAAGCATTATTTTGAGGGTGTACATTGGCTTCAATCTTCTTTATTGAAAGGGAATCAAATGCAAAATTCAGGGCTGCGTTTAATGCTTCTTTCATCACACCTTTCCCTTGGTGCTCAGGCATTAGTTCATATCCAATTTCACCTTTGTGGTCTGTTTCTGAGATGTTGTAGAATGCGATACAGCCAATGATAGTGTCATCCGTTTTTAAATGGATACCCCAGTAAATGGCCTTGCCTTCTTGAAAATACTTCGTTACATTTTCGATAAAGCTGCGCGCCTCATCAATACTTGTACACAATTTTCGGTCGATGTATTTGTTTACAGATGAATTGGATCGAAGCCGAAAAATAGCGTTTGCATCAGATAGCATTACTTGCCTGAGTACTAGTCTAGTGCTTTCTAATTTTGGAAATAAAGAAAAAGGAAATATGGTCATAAATGGAGCAGCTGTTAGAGATGGTAAATCTTTGGATAGTATTCGTTTTTAGGATCAACTTGCTTGTTCTCAAATGTATTACCAAAATTTCCACCAAGGCTTTTTAGCAACTTGAATACTTTTTTGCTCGTTTTTAATCTGTTCAATTTGTGAATTTAATTCAGCATTGTTAATGAGCTGTTTTACCGTGAATTGTTTTAATTGTTCTGCAGCGTAGTAGTCTATCCCCAAAGTGGCTGCCAGTTCAATAATATCGTCGTAATATAGGTCTTCGTTGATGTTCAGATTTGCTTCTTGAGGAAGAGGTGTGCCTGTATTTTCGATGGTTTCTCCGTCTTCTATAAAGAACGTTCGGGATACTGTAGGAGTGAAGTGCCAGAAACCATGACTATTGCTCGTGCTTTGACTTAAGAAAGAATAAATACACAATCTACCTTCTAGAGCATTCTTCTGTAAAGCTTCTGTATCAGTACACAAGAGGAGAGAATGGTCTTCAATTATTGTCCAATTGTTTTGAAACCAAACAACTCTTCGCTGTGAAAAATCGTTGGGCTCGAGGTATTCTTGTTCAATGATTTTACTGGCTTCTGCCCATGAATTCAGATGAAGGTCTTTGTTGGTGTCTATCAATTGAAAGCGACTGAATATTTCAGCAAGACTTGATAATTGATTTCCTTCTATGGCAATGAATCCGATGGTAGTGCTCATGGTTGATGGTTTGGAATCTATCTCAATAATAAAATAAAGATAATTATTTTGATTATTGCGAAGTATACGATACTCGAAGGCTCCAACCTAAGCGCCGCCGTCGATTTATTGCGGCGGCATTTTGTAAGTTTGTGTATGGTAGCAGCGCGATTCATCGCACTGAAAAATCTGTATCAGTTTTAGAAGGCGTTGAATAGTTTTTTAGTAAGGTATTCCGGGGCCTTAGAACTACTCCACTTCGTAACTAACTTCCTTTTTTACAACGATTCTTTTATTATAAAGAATATAGTCTATTACAATAGGAATTCGATATACACCTTTTGCTTCCGGAGCTTTCATTTTGTATTGAAAGAATCCATTTTCTGAGCTTGCAATGGGTGTACCATTCACCAATATCTTGGGATAGCTAGGGTAGCTTAAGAAGCCAAGACCAACATTTATTTCCAATTCCTCTTTTGCCTTTAACTTCTTTACATTCTGATTTATCAATGGAGTTTCATTGTAATAACTGTCATCATAGTTAGGAACTCTACTATTACAGTATTCTATAAAGTAGGTTTCGCTCAATGAAACTTGACTTTGAAGTTTTGTGAGAATTGCCAATGCTTGTTCTTTGGAAATATTTGCTTTGATTTGATCGATAGAGTCCGCTACTGTTTGTAAGCTCTTGCAAATAGTAGTGAATCGACTGAATGCTGAGCTGTCTAATTGTTCATAGGCTCGGCCGTAGGCTTGCAGGTTTTTGCGAATGCTGTCTGTTGAAAAAGGTGTATTTTTTGATCGAATATTTTCTTTTAGTAGAATGATTTGGCTGTCTAAAGTAGTAGAGTAAGCTTTAATTGAATCAGCGATTAAATACCATCTTTTGGCTCTTTCTGCTGTTGATGGATCATAGGTTTTTGCTAGAAGTTGATGAAAGTTCTGTTGAGTAAGACTCTTGGATACTTTAATATTTTCTTCCAATTCTTGAGTAATAGCAGTGAGGGTAAGTTCTTGATTGGAGATTCTTGATCTACATGATGTAATTATCAATAAAGTAAGAACGATGGCTGATAATAATTCACTTTTATAAAACATAGTCTTATTGTTTGATAGAATTGTACAGAATCTATTTTCAAAATCTTGAACAGGCTGAGTAGTCATTAGGACTGGTCAGTGTAATTTTTGAGTTTTCGGAGAAAGGCCCACCAGGGCAAGCTGAGGCCTCAAATCTCCGGCAATGATATCTTTCTCCATCTGGAAAGAATTCGAACCGCAACAACAATCACAATACAAACCGACATTGAAATATTGAAGTTCACTCCCTGCTTCTCCAAGAGTACTTGAATGGTTCCGCCAACCAAGCAAGCGGTTGCATAGAGTTCACCTTTTTTGAGTAAGTCGGGAACCGTATTGCTGAGGATGTCGGCCAGCAATCCACCAAAGGAAGCTCCAATGGTTCCCAAGATCACGGCATAGCCGCTGTTGATTTCTGCCAGAATACATTTTTGAATTCCCAATGCAGTGAAGAGACCAAGTCCAATGGCATCGGTAATGAAAATGGTATACTTTAGCTTGAGTACTTTTTGATTGAATAGAAAGACAAGAATCAGGGCAAGCAGCACTAGTAGAAGTGCCGTATAATCGTTGATCCAACTCAAAGGGCGAATGCCTAATAGGATGTCGCGAATGGTTCCTCCGCCATATGCGGTTACAAAAGCCAAGAGTGCTGCGCCAAAGATATCCATTTGATGCCTGCGTGCTTTCAGCGCACCCGTGAGTGCGAAAACAAACGTTCCTATGTATGAAACCAAGCTAAGAAAATCCATTGGTGGTCTTTTTTGAAGAAATGCTGAATTCTACAAAGTCATAAAGGTAGCTTTTTAGATGGAAGCTGGGGAGGTTTTGGGAACTTTGCTAAAGTGTCGATGGCGGGGGCGTGTACTGTACTTGAAATAGTGTTTGGTTGGACTATGTCAAGTTTAAATTATTCAGCTTTTGGGAACATTCAGTTGCATCACTTCTTGCAATAGAGCGGGCAGTCCATCCTTACCAATCAGATCATTATCCCAAAAGCTCATAACGCAACTTACATAGTAAAGAGTAGCGGGAGCGGCAACAAAGTACACCGTTAGCGTTTTGGCGCCACTCATACCCACCAGCAGCGATTTCACTCCCTTGATATCGTACACTGCTTTGATGGCTTTGGCGGGTTTTCCTTCAAATAGGATGTCAACAGTATCTTCAGAAAGGATCTTCCCTACTTTCTTAGATTTGATTAAATTGTATTGGTCAGTAATTCCGGCCGACGCTCCAACAAGTGTTTTATGGACACTCCAATTCATTTGTCCGTTGTACGGACATTGTACATTGTTGATTCCCATCCAATGGCAACTTCCTCCCAACTTTATCATTCTCCCGGCAAAATTGATGCTATCAATTTCAATTCTATGGAAAAGAGACGACGGTATTTTTTTGTTAAGAATCAGCTGCGTTAAATTACGTTCAAAGTCTTTATCTCCCGGATGGAATCCACCGAAAGTGATGGCAGTAATTCCCCCTGTATTATTCTCAATAAAATAGTAGGAAGTGTATTGAACAGTCCCTGTAATTATTTCCTCCGATTTTGATACAACATAATTCTGGCCGCCCAAGATACTATCACTAACTACTAGATCGGATTCTTTGATATTGTACCGTTTGTATTTCTTAAGGATGTTTTTTTTGCTAAACTCACCGGGCATATTCTGACTTGTAATTTCAATGCCGTCCACATTAAAGAAATCGACTCCATTGTTGGAAATTGCTTGCAGCCGAGTAAATAGGCTATCGTCGACTTGTGCTAAAAGATTCGTATTTAAAAGACTCAAAAGTAGTAAGAGCCAGAAGTTTATTTTCATGGAAGAACCAGTTTGTTAGTACTGTTGTATTGAACTCTTAATTTAGTTCAATTCATTGATATATTCCAAAGCACTTTTTGGTCTTTCTAAAACAGCTCCTATTGATAGTAGTAGGTAGCCATCAGTATTGATGAGCAGTTGGAGTGGTGCTTTCATCAGTAGATTGATTTCTGTTTTTGATCAAGTGTGATTACCCACCATTTGTGCTTTTCATGTTCTATTCAAATTACTCGTCTGATACTTTATTCCTTCCTTATAATTCTGCAGTGTCAACGCTTCTGTTGCTCCGCGGCGCTTTTCATTATTAAGTTAATATAATTTTATTGTTTAAAGTACCTTCTATCTATTCTTGTCGAAAACGTTATTTAGTGCGAATTTCGAGCATTCTTCGCAAGGCCGCAGGCCTGAAGAAGGATGCGAGAAATCTGGGTGGTTTTAAATACTTCCCCGTCATTCCGATCGACTGAGTTTGCGCAGCAAATGAAGGAGAGAGGAACCTCAAAACGCTTTGTTATGGA
>DGDD01000023.1:0-2495 GCA_002385265.1 Chitinophagaceae bacterium UBA3961 | reverse complement strand
GATGCGAGAAATCTGGGTTGTTAATAAAAAATCCCGTCATCCCGAACGAGCGAGGCTGCGAAGCAGCCGATGCGAGAGAGGGACCTCAAAACGTGTTGTTATGGAATAGGCGCTTTTTAAAGGGATTGTTTCCACGAAACTCGTTAGTGAGTTTTTGAGTGATTTAGTTGTTTAGTTTTTTAGTGGGGCATTTAAAACGACACAGGTTTGAATTTGTTCTTTTGGGAATTTTTGCGTGAAGATCAGTGCCATGCTTCAATAGTGTAACAACTAAAGTACTTAAAAACTAAATAACTTAAAAGCTTGGCATTTGATAGTGAGGGACCTCAAAACGCGTTGTTAGGGAAGAGGCGCTTTTGAAAGGGATTTATTTCACCAAACTCGCTGATAAGTCTTTGAGTGATTTAGTTGTTTAGTTTTTGAGTTTGGGCAATACACACCGTATCTTTTTATAAAGCGCGGTTGCCCCCTTACGTTGTGGTAGGCGGGAAAATCTTCTCCATGCAATAACTTAAAAACTAAATAACTTAAAGCTTAACAACTCACTTCGCTAGTAGTCTTCTCAACAATGGATAAAAAACTTCCGGTCTCTCAGCCCATGAAAAATGGCCGGCTTGATCGATATAAGTGATCGTGGCATTTTTCATCTTCACCCCCATTACAGCCTGCGTTCCATCAGTTAAGAAGTCTTGTCTGCCCTGGATGATTCGAACAGGAAGGTTCAGTGCATACGCTTGCTTCGCAATATTCCAGGTCCAGAATTTGGGATTCGTAATATAAGCATTGAAGAATGCTCCGCTGAAATTGATGGGTTTTTCTTCCTCAGGCACATTGTTGATGAACGGAGCGATCTTGTCTTTATTGAAGAAATAAGGCTTGAGTAGAATCAAGTCCGATTTGTTCTCTTTTTCCAAAGGCGATAGGGTGCTGTCAGCCCCTATAGCATCCAATTTCGAAAAGTCATCAGCATTCATTCGTACCATGGCATTGTCTTGTGAATATTTTTGAAACTGATTGTCGGTGCCAATACTTGAGATCAAGACAAGCTTGCTAACACGCGTTGGATAGAGCGTACTGTAATACAATCCGAAATGGGTTCCATAACTATGACCTACCACATCCCATTTTTCAATGTTTAGTTTTTTTCGCACCAATTCAATATCCGAGACAACTTTTTCCGCACTCACCCATGTTGAGTCTGGTAAACGGTATTGAGATCTGCCGGTGCCTTCGTAATCCAATAAAATACATTTATATCCACTGAGCGAATCGGCAATGGCGCGCATGTAATAGCTCGAAAAACCGGGGCCGCCTTGTAAGAGTACCACTGGTTTTCCGGTACCTTTCGTATAGAAATGTAAATATCCGTCTTTTAAACAGATAGAGTCGTGCTTGTACTGTGCATTCGCAGTAACACTGAAGAGTAGTAGCAGGGCTAAGATTGTTCTGGTCATAGGTACGAAAATAGTCAAAAAGAAGTATTGGAAAAGGTAGAATAGCCTGTTTGTTGCATCTAATGGATGTGTTTGGGTAGAATGCTTGATCATTCTGAGATCGCTTTATTGAAAACTTGTCTGAGATCAATTATAATTTACGTAAATATGAAAGGCAATGATAAGGATCTACTTATCATTGCCTTTTTAAGGGCTGTATTTCGACTAATACTAGATGTTAGTTTGCTGCTGTTATTTCAGCTAAGATTGCAGTTAGTTTATCTGGCATGGAAAAGAAGGGCGAGTGACTGCTTGCCAAGGTGTAGAGCTTAACAATTGGTACGTTGTGAGCAATACTGCTTTTGTCGAGATCTTTTGCTTCTGTGCATAGAATATAGTATTTGGGAATTGTACCATATACCGCATCCGTAACTGCTACAGGTGTTCCATTGCTGGCAGTGGCCTGCCAAGTTAATCTTGCTTTTGCATAGGCCTTGTCTTCTGAACTGCAATCGTGATAGAAATGATCTTCAACAATGGCGGGATTCCATTGAAATGCTTTATAGTTAGAACTGAATAGCATAATTGGAATAGCAGCACCTGCAGGAGGGGGATTGCTGTTTTTAATTGCTTGCTCTGCTAGGTCTCTTACCGCCTGACCATTTTTGGGCATAAAAGCATCCAAGAATATCAGCTTCTCTACTTTGCCGTCTCCTAGTAGTTCTGCGGCTTGGGCAATGGCGACCCCACCGCTCGAATGCCCAAGAAGCACTACTTTGCCTTCGATTGAATTAGCCAGCTTTTGAATGGCTTCAGCATCTTCCATTAACGTGCGAGTAAATAATTGGGTGGTATCATTGCTATGGCTCGGAAGATCAATGGCAACTGCCTTTATATTTTTCGAGTTGAGTAGTGGAATCAGTTTGTTCCAACACCAAGACCCATGTCCCGCACCATGTACCAATATTATGGTCTTTTGAGTTTGCGCTTCAGCCATTGTCAATAATGAAATTTGAATGATTAATAGGAGTTTCAGTTTCATGTGCCAATTTTCAACAAAAT
>DGDD01000025.1 GCA_002385265.1 Chitinophagaceae bacterium UBA3961 | reverse complement strand
ATGATGTCGCCGTCTATTTAATTGCATAGAATACACTGAAAATTAGGATTATGCGGTGTACGCTTTTTTTCAAAGCAATCTACAATGTAAATGCTTAGTGGGTGGATATTACAGACTTAAGCTCTTGTAAGTTAAAGAATTAATACTAATGTCGAATCCATTCAAGAGAAAGGTTGACTTTCTTTCGATCAAATAGCAATGTTTTAAGGGATAAATGTGCTTCACTTAATATATTAAAAAATAAAAGCATGCGAATTGATCATGTTTAGTCTATCTTTATTGCAATTAGAAATATACTTTTGTAATTATTTTAATTACATATCATCAAACTGATCATTTTAAAGCTTTTATTGGTCATTAACTGGTATTAGTTGGTATTGTACTAAGGGTGATTTTAACATAGCAGGGATTGTTATTTTCCCAGTTCTGTAAGCGTTCTGACTTTATCATAAAGGATTGTTGAGGCTTGCTTTAGTCAGATTGGATCTTTTCTCTCCTTAGTAATTTAGATCTGAAAAATGATCTGGCAAGTTCAAATTAATGAATAGGATGAGATTAATGATCAATATGTTAAATCAAATCGGTATTCTTTTTTGCCATAGTGTATTCGTAAAGAACTTAAATTATAAATGAAAAATTGGTTGTTTTAGAATGGCTTTCCAATAAGAACAATAAAAACTAGGTATGGATTTTGCAAAAAACGTTTTTATTTCTATTTGTATTCCTGCATATAAAAGAGTAGAGTATTTGGAACGTCTACTAGCGTCTATTTCTATTCAGGAATATCGAGATTTTGAAGTAGTAGTATCCGATGACAGCCCTGACAACTCTGTTCAGGAACTTTGTGCAGAGTTTTCGACACAGTTTCCTATTAAGCTGCTTAAAAACGAAAAAGCCTTGGGTACACCTGAAAACTGGAATCATGCAATTAGGCACGCAAGTGGAGAATGGATAAAATTGATGCATGATGACGACTGGTTTTCAACCCCAACTAGCTTGAGAGAATTTGCCAATGCTGCACAGGGAAATCCGGGAGCCATTATTTTTTCCAGCTATAAAAACATATTTCTGGATGAAAATAGAGAAGAAGAAGTGGTGCCCCCAACCAATCGACTTAGATGGGTGCAGCTTGAGCCTGCTACCTTGTTTTCTTCCAATTGTATTGGCCCTCCTAGCGTAATCATGCATCCGGCCTCATTGGCGATCGAGTATGACCGAACCATTAAATGGGTGGTAGATATCGACTTTTATGTTCGCGCTCTTGAAGGTAGAAAATTAAAACATATTGAATCCTCTCTGATTAATGTAGGAATGAGTCAAGAACAAGTAACAGTTTCTTGTGTACACAATCCAAATGTTGAGATCCCCGAGAATTTCTACATGCTTTCGAAAATTGGGTTCAAAAAAATGGAGAATTGGCTTGTATACGATGCTTTTTGGCGATTGATTCGAAATTTGAATATAAGATCATTGAGAGAAATTGAACTTACGGGCTATACACAGAGAATACCTGCATCAATCGAGAAAATGATATTGTGGCAAAGCAAAATCCCGAGAAGGTTATTACGAATCGGGTTATTGTCTAAAGTGTTTATGTTTTTGAATTTTTTAATGTATCGAAAGCACCAGTGAAAACCCTCTCCATTATATTCGTTAACTACAAAACAGCCGATTTATTGATCGATTGTCTTCACTCCATTTTTCAGTTCAAGAAAACCTGGGAATTGGATATAATTGTTGTTGACAATGATAGTAAGGACGGTGGTAAAGAGCGCGTTCTTACGCTTTTTCCCTTTGTACGTTGGTTTGAAACAGGGTACAATGCCGGGTTTGCCAGAGCGAACAATCTAGGAATAAAGCATGCAAATGGTGAGATAATTTTGTTGCTTAATACAGATACTATTGTTCATGAAGATGCTGTACAACGCTCAGCTACTCGGTTATTGGAGTTAGAAGCAGCGGCTGTTGGAGTTCAATTGTTGAACCCGGACGGAAGTCCACAGATATCGGGCAATTACTTCATGATCGGAAGCTTGAACAACTTGCTTCCCTTGCCTTATTTAGGACCGCTGCTTCGATGGATGGCATTTCAGTTCAAAGTTAAAAGGACGAATATACCGGAAGCAGTTTCGGAAGTAGAAGTTGACTGGATCAATGGAGCCTTTCTGATGGTTACTAGAAAAGCTATTGAGCAAGTTGGACCTTTAGATGAAGACTTTTTTCTTTATGCAGAAGAGGCAGAATGGTGTTCTAGGCTGAACAAAGCCGGAAAACTGATTGTATTAGGAGAATTGCACGTTACTCATTTACAGGGTGCTTCCGCCACTGCTACAGTGGGATTGGATGCAAAAGGATACCAGCAGATAACCGGAAAGAAAGGTGGACAAATGACTCTCTCCAATCTTGTTAGAATTAGAAAGCAATTCGGCTTGCTCTGGTACTTTTTTCATGTTCTGATTTTATTCGGAGAGATTCCTATTTTATTTATAGGAGGTATTCTCGAGTCAATTCTTAAGTTCAATAGATTTAGACAAAGGTTTGGATTTGCCTGTCAATATGCTAAAACAATTGCACTCTTGACTCCATTTTTACTTAAATTGTTTGCAAACAAACCAACCTTTTATAAAGTGATGTAAGCTTTGTATTACAAGAAAATTCATATCATCTATTTCGGTCTTTTGTTCTGTTTTCTGAGTATCATGAGTAAAGCTTACTCTCAGGAGTACAGTTTTACGAATTTAACTTCTAAGAATGGCCTAGCGGGTAATCAGGTATACGCTATGGCGCAGGATTCTTCGGGTTTTATTTGGTTTGGAACAGAATCGGGTTTGAGCAGATTTGATGGATCCAAATTTGTTAATTATACTTCGAAAGATGGTCTTCCCGATAATGAAGTTCTTGCTTTGTTCGTGGATTCTAAAAACCGTTTGTGGATCAGCTATTTTAAGAATGCGATTGCTTATTACAGTAAAGGAAAGTTTTATACCGGTTCCAATGATTCTGTTTTAAGAAAATTAGTGCTAAGGGAAAGTGTGAATTCTTTTACAGAAGATTCGAATGGGAATATCTATGTATTAGATAATTCAGAATTGAATGTAATATCAAATAATACCGTTGTTACTTACTCGAAAGAGAGTTTGGGTAAAGAGATTTTTGGTGCCGTAGGTAGGAGAAAGAGTGGTGGAGTATGGTTGGGGTATGGCGATGTACTGTATTCTTTAAAGAGTCAAAAGCTAAAACCAGAAAAGAGGTTTTCTTATCCTTCATTTCATTCTGCTTATTCTTCTGTAACTGAAAATGTGCTGGTTTGGAGAAATGAACTCTATAGTCAAACTATTTTTGTTTCTGAAACTAAGAATTTTAAGATTCCTTTTGATTTGAAAGTGTTGAAAACACTTATCGTAAAAGACAGTATCGTAGCAATTTGTAAACGCGACAGGGTCTATTTGTACGATCTAATGGATTCCACGAAAAATAAGCATTTACTGCAAAATCAGTTGATATCTTACGCGTTTATTGATAATGAAAACAATTGGTGGTTTTCGACTCTTGGCAAAGGTGTTTTTAAATTGAATTCTCAGGATTTTTTAAACTACCGAATTCCGCTTAATAGAGAACGGAATTTAAGTGTAACGGCAATTGAGGCGCTTAATAGTACACTAATCTTAGGAACGGATCTTGGGTATCTTTATAAATATCAATTAAGCGATCAGCAGAAAATCGAGTTTAAAAAAGAAGCTGAGAGTGTTATTGAAGTTCAACAACCGGTTAGTAAGATAGTTAAACTCCGCGATGGCAATTATTTAATCGGAACACCGTCAGCGGTTTTTGTTTATGACTCTCTTTTGAATTGTGGTATTTTGAAAGCTTTTGTTGTTGTTAAAGATATCTATGAAGACGAAACAGGTGAATTGCTTTTGGCTACAAGTGCAAACGTAATATCTTTGAAACGACCCAGCTTGATTACGCAAGACACAATCTGGCCAAGCAGAGCCACTGCGATAACAAAAATCAGCAACAGTTACTATATTGGAACTGTAAATGGGCTGCGTAAGGCAACT
>DGDD01000304.1 GCA_002385265.1 Chitinophagaceae bacterium UBA3961 | reverse complement strand
CATTATTTGTAAGGAACATGGTGAGTTCGAGCAAACACCAGCAAATCATATAAAAGGTAAAAATTGCCCTAAATGCACTGGACATTTTTTGGATAAAAACTTTTTTTTAGAAAAGGCCAAAAAAATCTATAAAGATAAAAACAGCAATTCTATATACGATTATTCATTAGTCGATTATTATGATTCATCTACTCCTGTTAATATAATTTGCCATAAGTTAGACCTTGTAACTGGTAAAGAACATGGTGAATTTTCAAAAACACCAAATAAGCATTTGTCTGGACAAGGATGCCCAGTATGTGGTAATGAAGCAGGCGGCTTAAAAAACCGTCTAACAAACGAAGAGTTTGTCGAAAGAGCATTCCCTGATAAGTACAACTACTTATCTGAGTATACAACTGCCAAAAGCAAAATTCATATTCAATGCAAACAATGTTATCATAAATTTTGGCAAGAAGCATTTAGCCATTTAAGTGGCTGTGGCTGTCCAATTTGCAACGAAAGTAAGTTGGAAAAAGACGTTGCGACTATTTTAGAAAAACGGAACGTAAAACATAAAAGGCAGGTAAAGTTTAGTTGGTTAGGGCGACAATCGTTAGATTTTTATCTTCCAGATTTCAATATCGCGATTGAATGCCAAGGTATTCAACATTTTGAACCAAAGAGATTCTTTGGAGGCGATAATGGATTAGCGGAAATAGTAAAACGAGACAATCAGAAGCTAAAAAAATGTTTATCAAATAATATTGAAATGATTTATGTTATAGACAATGAAGAGTATTTTGAAAGCAACTATCATTTTGAAATTGTACAACCTTTTTCAGGAAATGTAAGGTATGAAATTGTACATATTAATCATTTTGAAAATCGGATAAATAATTTAGTTGAGGTGAGTATCTTTTTGGGTAAGTAATGAAATAAATGCAGCGCATAACATTGGTATTGCCAATAGTAGGGCTTGACATTGTAGCAATAAGCAGCAGTAATTCTAGTATACTTCGGTTTGGGCCTCGACGAATCCAGTAATAATCAGGAAAGGTAATGCACAGCTTTAGTTCGTAATATTTAACTTTATCAAAAGGCCAGGCAGTTATTTGCGGCGGATAAATATCAAATTTCCCACCATCGGCAATACCTGCTCGTTTTGAACTATGAATTTGGACACCCTATATATTAGCCGTTTCATTTTGGTTTGCCTGTTGATAAGTGGGCTAAAATCTTATTCTCAAGACACAACTTATAAGTTTACTCTTGATACTTCTTTTTTTACGACAGTTTCATTAGGACCTTTTCAACCACGCTTTAATTACATCTATCATTTACCAGATAAACAGGACGAGCAGCGTTATAAGAAATATAGTTCATTAATTGGACAACAGCCCACATCAAAAAACCATGAGCTATATTATTTACTTGCATGTTCACTTTGGGAACTTGAAAAAACGGTAGAAGCAGAAAAAATGTTTTTGACTATTATAAATACAAACGACAAATTTTTCACCTCAACCTATTATCATACTTCAGACATTCAAGGCGACAAAACAAAGAATACATATGGCTATGGCAGTTTTACATCAAACTATAAAAATTATGCAGCCATTTATTTAGCGAAAATTTATATAGAGCAGAAGCAATTTGGTAAAGCTTTACAATTTTTGGAAGACGCTGTTGAGAAATACAGGGTAACATATACTTGTGGGACAGGCTTTCAAAGACAACAAGACGAATATGAATTTCTATATGCTTCTTGCTATGAAGGTTTAAATAGACACAAAGAAGTTATTGATTTGTTGCTCCCATCGTGCTTAGAGAGGGACGATGAAATAATTATTACTGCACTCAGAAAAACGTATACTCAAAAAGAAATTGAGGAAATTTTAAAGAGGGCTGAAACTTCAATAAAATGCTCGTTGGATACTTTCCCGTCTTATTCTTATCAGACAAGCAACTATGGAACGAAGAAAGCAAAGACCGATACTCTAAAATATTTTTCAGGCACAGCGACAATTACCCTTTTTGACAGACAAATAGATATGCCTGTTCCAAGACTCGAAGATGGACAACGGTTAACAATAGAAATGCTTGTAAAGTTTTTTAGAGAAAGTAATTTTTACATCAGATTAAAAGGCAATACCTAACTTTTAGGACACAAAACAAAAGTATTCGCAAAAGCACAGCTGGATGATCAATGAATCCCCTGCCTTCACAAATACTCTAAATTCGCGTTTGATTTTTATGAAACCCTTAATTCTGTTACTAACTATAATTTTTGTTTTTTGTAGTGTTGGCTGTAGTAATAAAATCCAAACAGAAGACACTTTAAGCAAACACGACGTTGACCGATTACGTTCGTTGAAAATTCTTGACGAAAAGGAACATTTGTACAAGTTTTATTCAGAGTTCAAGAACAGTGTTGCAGGTAATTTCTTTACAGACAAGCGTTTAGCAACCTATTGGTTAGACGAGCATGACAAATCAAAAAGCAAGGTTCAATTCGCATTTTATAAAGACATTGCTTATATTGATACCGTTTACATTGCTGGTAGTACTTATTGTCCGTACATGAATATTGTTAAAAATGACAGCAGTTCATTCAAAGTGTGTGTTGACGGAACAAAAGAAGAAATAACAGATTTTTTCAACGGTGCTATAAGTCAATGGAGACAGTCAAAACACTAGACAAAAGAACGAGGAATTTAAGAATAGGAGCAAAAATAGCTTTAGTTGTTTTGCTCTTTAATGTCCTAAGACATGTAGCAGCTGTCTATCGAACGAAGCTTCAAATGGTTAATCCTTTGATTCCAGAGAGTATAACGATGGAGATAATCAAACAGCATGTTTTTCATGCGACGGTTTCTACAATTGCAAGTATTATCGGACTTGCACTTTTCTTTTTTGACAAGTATTTGTTAGTTATAATTCTGGTTGCGTTGACAATTATCGCTGACAGATTTGTTTATCTATAATATCCGGCAGACTTTTACTATTACCTACAAATAGACAGCTCGCATTCTAGCGAGCTACATAACCCCGTATTTGCAGGACACCTTTTGGGGATATTATTGGTCTTCATCAAGTGCTATTTGATTTTTAGTTCCTAACTTCAATTTCAGTTGCTTGATCCTGGTACTAAGTCAGCAGAGGCCAACTTAAGCTTCCGGGGAGACTGGGATAATATATCTGACCTTCGGCTCGTCCCCCGCTATTTTGTAAATATCCTCA
Organism: Chitinophagaceae bacterium UBA3961; assembly: GCA_002385265.1. Taxonomy (GTDB): domain Bacteria; phylum Bacteroidota; class Bacteroidia; order Chitinophagales; family Chitinophagaceae; genus Endoryza; species Endoryza foliicola. The sequence goes on along the minus strand of DGDD01000304.1, from coordinate 57 downwards.
AAAATGAGTCCGTTTTTTCCAACCCCGAAGGGGTTGCAGATTGGTAGCAACAGAGTG
>DGDD01000153.1 GCA_002385265.1 Chitinophagaceae bacterium UBA3961 | reverse complement strand
CCAGTGCACACGCTCAGTCCGATTCCGGTGTGGTAGTTCCTGAATACGATCTTCATATGTATAAGCAAGACAGTCTGTATTTTTCTGCCCCCCATCTTTTTAAACAGATTGCATATACACCCTCCAACATCTGGCAAATCGCCAAAGCTCCCTTTCAAAAGCGCAACTTACCTGCTTTAGCCGCCGTGGCCGTTTCAACCGGAGTTTTAATTGCCGAAGATCAAAACATTATCAATGGGGTCAGGCATTTTAGTGATCAAATAGGGCTGAGTCCTAACACCAATTACCACATAGCGTTTCAAGTTGGAGATACAAAAATCATTAAGATCCCCAAAAATCTAAACACCGGATTGTATCAATTAGGAGAAGGAGGCACCAGCATGATCCTCGCTGGCGGCATGGCTGTGTACGGTGCTATTTCAAAAGATAGGAGAGCAATGGCTACTGCAATTGATCTTACTGAAACCTTCGTTACGATGGGGCTTACCACTCAAATTCTAAAGCGCATGACCGGCAGAGAGAGTCCCTTTGTGTCAACAAAATCAGGTGGTGCCTGGCGACCCTTTCCTTCTTTTAAAGAATATCAAACTAATACCAGCAACTACGACGGATTTCCTTCCGGTCACCTGTCAACCTTAATGGCTACTATAACAGTACTTTCCTACAATTATCCTGAAAAGAAATGGATCAAACCTGTTGGTTATTCCATCATGAGTCTTAGTGCCTGGGCCATGATGAATACGGAAGTGCATTGGGCGGGTGATTATCCGCTTGCATTAGCCATAGGTTATTTGTCGGGGAGAATAACCACCATGCGTCACCGCGTAAAACCTGAACAAAAAGTAAAATCATATTTGTAGTCCAAGTAAAGCACATATGAAAAAGTCACAATTTATAGTAAGCCTATTGCTTTTGATAGCATCAACTCAGACTTTCGCTCAAGATACTGCAATAGTCGATTCTAAATCTGATTCAAATACTGCGCATATAGAACAGAAGTCGATACACATAACTGGTCGTTCCTTTATTTTGCCGGCAATAATGTTTGGCTATGGAGTAAGTGCGATTAAAATTCAAGCGCTCAAAGATTTAAACAATAGTATCAAAGAAGAAATGGTTTGGGAAAATCCCCATCCAAAGCAACACGCCGATAACTTTTGTCAGTTCACACCCGCAATTCTTACTGTTGCTTTATCAGGTTTTGGAGTGAAGGCTGAGCACAAGCCACTTGAACAAGTGGTGTTATTCGGATTAACTAATGTAGTGTTGAACACGACCGTTACTTCTATCAAACGAATTTCGCATCAACAGCGCCCCGACAGCTCGTCCTACGAGTCGTTTCCTAGTGGTCACACTGCTGAGGGGTTTGCAGGCGCAGAAATGATGCGATTGGAATTTCAACATCAAAATCCGCTCTTAGCTTATTCAGGTTATCTATTTGCCGCCGCCACCGGCTATCTCCGTATCTATAATAACAAGCATTGGTTCAGTGATGTGGTGGCCGGGGCAGGAGTCGGGATCGCATCAACTCGATTCACTTATTGGGTTTATCCAAAACTAAAAAAATGGGTGTTCAAAAAATCTTCCTCAAAAAACATTATTTTACCAACTTATAAAAACGGAGCAGTAGGATTGTGTTTTCAATCCAAATTTTAATATTACAAGCGCGAACTTAAAATGCTCTTAAATCATAATTTTTATCATATCCTCTTACCCCTAAAATATGCCGGTTTGCCACATATCCGAAAATGTAGTTTGTTTTTTGTAGACTTTTTCTAAACTTGTGATTTAATATAATTTAATGAGGATAGGTTCGTTTTTTCTAAGCGTTTTAGTACTCTTTTTTTTACTATTTATTTCCTCCGATATTAGAGCTCAAATTGCAGTGTATAAAATACGCCTGATCGACCTAAAATCGAATCAACCTGTATCGGATTTCACCCTGTTAAATAAGTCCAATTTTCAATTGGTGAACAGTGAACAAGGTGTCGCATTTATAAAAGCGATATCCTCTGATACTCTTGAACTGACTGCCTTTGGATACGAATCACAGCAATTGATCGCTTCAAAGTTGACGACTCAAAAAATCAATCTGATCTACCTTTCACCCAGTAACATTAGCTTGAAGGCAGTGAGTGTGGTGGGAACCTTGAATAAGTCCGTTTTCCGAACCATTTCCGATTTAGACATTCATACCCGTCCAATTGCCAATTCGCAAGAAGTGCTGCGCATTGTTCCCGGACTATTTATTGGTCAACATGCCGGTGGTGGTAAGGCAGAGCAATTGTTTCTTCGAGGTTTTGATGTTGATCACGGTACCGATGTGAGCATTACAGTAGATGGAATGCCGGTGAATATGGTCAGTCATGCGCATGGTCAAGGCTATGCCGACCTCCATTTTTTAATTCCCGAAATGATTGACCGCGTGAACTTCGGAAAGGGGCCTTACACTGCTGAAAAAGGAAATCTAACTACAGCAGGCTTTGTGGATTTTAAAACCAAAGACCTGCTTGAAAACAATTTTGTGAAAATTGAAGGCGGACAATTCAACACAGGAAGAATTGCGGCAGGAGTAAATTTAATTTCCGAGAAAAAGCGAAGCGCCGAGCACAATCTTTTAGTAGCCGGCGAACTTTCCTATACCGATGGTTATTTTGATGTACCGCAGTATTTTAGTCGATTTAACGGAATTGTAAAGTATACCAAACGAATATCCGAATCATCCACTATTCATTTACAGGCCACCGGTTTCAAAAGTAAATGGGATGCTTCTGGGCAAATTCCTGATCGTGCTGTGGCAGCGGGATTGATTGGTTTTTATGGAGCCATTGATTCTACCGAAGGTGGTGCTACTGGACGTTACAATGTTTCAGCCGGCGTTAAAACCGATTTCAAAAATGGTGCTCATTGGCAAAACCAATTGTATTATTCAAAATATAAATTCGAACTATATTCCAATTTCACCTTCTTTAAAAACGATCCTGTGAATGGAGATCAGATTCGCCAGAAAGAAGATCGTACCATTCTCGGCTGGAATTCTAATTTTCAAACCAAATTGAATCGATTGCTTTCCAACGCGTATTTTAAAGCAGGGTTTTTTGCAAGAGTAGATTATGTAAATGATATAGAACTATCACATACCAAACTCAAAGAAATAACCCTCAATCGAATAAGGCTTGGTGATGTACATGAAACAAATTCAGGAGCCTATGCTTCCTTGAATTCAAGCCTTGGTTCGAAATGGGAAGCCACCGCAGGACTTCGCTTCGACTATTTCACCAACTATTATTTTGATAAACTAGTAGATACTTCCGGTAGAGCCTCAAATGCAATTTTTTCTCCGAAGTTTCAATTACAATACACTGCAAATAAGCAAACCAAGTTCTATTTATACCTCGGGCGCGGGTTTCATAGTAATGATACTAGAGTAACAGTAGTGGAAAAGCGAAAAGCATTGCCGGCTGCTTATGGAGTTGATCTGGGAATGGTTACGAAAATTGGCCCCAAACTCTTGATTCAAACTGCCGTTTGGTATTTGATGCTTGATCAAGAATTCATTTATGTAGGCGATGAAGGAGTAGTTGAAGCGGGAGGCAAAACAAAACGTATTGGATTCGATTTGTCGGCCCGTTATGAACTCGCCAAGAACTTGTTTGCTGAATTTGATATGAACCTGGCCAAACCTCGGTCTTTAGACGTACCGAAAGCGGAGTCCTACATTCCGTTGGCGCCAATTATTACAAGTACTGGAGGATTTACCTATAAAGCGACCAATAAATGGAACGGGAGTTTCCGTTATCGATACATGGGCGATAGACCTGCTGATGAATTCAATCAAGTGATCGCCAAAGGTTATTTTGTAGCCGACCTGCTAGTAAACTATACGCAAGAAAAATGGGATATTGGACTTTCTGTACAAAACCTTTTCAATACTAAATGGAAGGAAACACAATTCAACACGGAGAGTAAATTATACAATGAAGTTACTCCCGTAACGGAGATTCATTTTACTCCGGGCACCCCATTGTTTGCCAAATTGATGTTTACTGTTTATTTTAAATAAGAAGAGTGTTGTTCTGAAAAAACTCAAAGAACAACACTCAGTCAATTTAAGTGCTTTGATCAATTTAAGTCAGAGCAACGAGGTATCATAGAAATTAACTTAGGTAAGTTTGAACTTCACCAATGCTTTCGACAGCAGTAATGTGCAAAAAGCTATACCGGTAAATGTGATGATTGTGTTCATAGGATGGAGGGTTATTACGTCAAACAAAGAACTTATGAAGTTGTTTTTTCCTGAGATTCTTTGCACCAACCAACCTGATGCTGCAATACTAGCTATTACACCACCGGCAATTCTAAATTCATTCTGACTACTTGAGTAGCAGAATAAAAAGATTGCAGGAATACAGAGTAGTACAATTAAAAGCTGCATCACTTCGATCCCCAAATTGAAGCCAAATAAACTTAAGGCAAGTGTTCCTCCATCCAACTTCAGTTCTGTTAATGTGGAAGCGAAAGCTGCGCCGTGAATAAGCCCGAAGATTCCTGCGATGAGTTTCTCTTTTTCAGGAAAGATGGGTTTGATGGCATGAACTGCTGTTACAAGTATGGAAATGGCAATTAAGATCTCAATTGGCTGTTGCGGAAAACTCAATACCTGAAATGCACAAAGTATCAATGTGATAGAGTGACCTATTGTAAATGCTGTAACAATTCGAACGATGTTTTTCAAACTATACGAAGGCCCTCCAAATCCCACCCATTTGCCTTCAAAAGAAACAAAACAAGCGGCAATCAATAATGTCAAAAGAAACAAAAGGTGGTCCGTACCTTCTTTAATGTGACTCATTCCTAGTTGAAACATGTTCCCAAATCCTTTCCACCAGCTGCCTTTTTCTATCTTCACTTGTAATGGGAAGATCTTGCCTGTTGGAATGTCGAGAGAAATGACGCCTACCTCTTTCACGTTCGAGGCGTCAATTGCGTTGCTCCAATCCTGATCAATGGAAAACAAAATGGAATGATTGGGTATTTGATGTATGATCAAATCCGATTTGATCTCAAAATTCCGCAAGCTTTCTTTGTTAGAAGGAGTCAATAACAAAGAAGCAGTAAACTCTTTATAGTTGCCTACAATTGAATCGCTGGTTTCTGAACGATAGATGGTGTCAAATTGAATGTCCCAAATTGAATGAAGCGGGTCTTGAACAGTAAAATGACTTAAATAATAATTTGCAATTTCCTTTTTTGAATGTTCATTTGATAAATCGATCTTTTTGCCAAATGCTATTTCCAAATCGTCAACAGGAGTATTCAACTCTATTCGAAGTTGTGTTGAACCAACATGAATGCCTCCTTTTGAATTCGGCATGGGATGTGCAAAAACCTGCACCCATCCTATGATGAGTGCAGGAATTAGAAATCCGAGCCTTAAAAACTTATTTTGTACCTGCATAGTCTGATACTCTATCTCTCCAAATTGAATGGTAGTGAACTCCACTTAAAATAATACCTCCTTGTACGCTGAATTCGATCCAAACATGCGGACCATCTATTCGGATATAATCGTTTTTGGTTGACATAGCAGTTGTGCCACTATAGGTCACATATGTATTGTCGAGTTCCGAAGTATACAAAGCAAGTATCGTTGCCGCTTCCGCATCACTGATATCGTTTACATAGGTCTTAATGGCATTTAAAACCAATGTCTTCTTATCAGAACTCAACGTTCCTACTTGAAGTCCTGTGTAAGTTGTAGGGAATTGCCAGTCTTTTCCGGGTGCTAAAATCAAGTCTGTATAAGTTGAGCTTGATTTTGCTGTACTGAGCTCACTGCTACTCAAGCTCGCTAAAATTGCCACAAACGCGTCTTTTTCTTGGTTAATTGGGGCATATGTTGCACCATTCCAAGTAAAAGAAAGAGGCTCCACTGCAGCGAAATGTGGTGTTGCTGCAACAAGAGAACCTGCACTATATGTATTGGCTACTGTTTTGTGATGCCCGGTCATCATGATCTCGAATTTTCCGGTGGTAGAAGGCGTTCCGAAAAATGCGATATAATAGTTGCCTGAACCATAGGAGCTTCCTCCGCCCACAGAATAAAGATAATCATCGGCATACCATAATTGCTGTACTTCATCCCAGCCTTCGTTGGCTGTACTTTGACCACTCATAGCTTTTACCAAGGCTTTGAATGCCGTTAATTGTGCGGTGCTCATTGATCCCGTGCTTATTCCCAAACGCGCCGACATGGCGGCTGGTAAATTAGACCAAGTTTTGATATTACTAAATGTGTAATCAAGTTGAACAGCACTCAACTGAGAAGAGCTTAAAGTTGCCTTGAATGCTTCAGCTAAGCACACGATTTGAGATACGCCCGATAAAGCGTCACAGGAACTTGTAGTAGTGGAGGAACTTACTGTTACGCTCAGTGTACATGTTTGTCCGCCAAAACTTAACGCAAAACTGGCGGTGCCTGCACCACTGGCCGTTCCCGAAATAGAATAACTTATACTTCCTGCCCCACTGGCTAATGTTCCCGCGCTTAAAGTAGCCGTTAAACCGGTTATTCCTGTAGAAGAAATGCCTGAACCTGCACTATAGGCAGCCCCATTACCTCCGGTATAAGGTACCGAAACGGTTCCTGAAAATGCGGTGCCCGCCGTAATGGTACCTGAAACGGTGGCTGAAGAACAATTGAGTGCGGTGATACTAGCACTGCTCGTTCCACTGCTGGTGGAACTGGTATCTTTTTTACAAGCTACCAGGATAATTACAAGTATAGAAAGGATACTTGCGCCTGTAAGGAGTCTCTTAATCATAGTACATTTTTTGCGTGAATGAGGGCAGTTGCCTGCGTGTCATTCTAATGGATGCAAAAAACGGACAATGGTTTAGCTTAAAAATGTGATATGTGGTGAACACCTTTAATTTAGGGGTGAACCATAGGCCTTTAGCTTTTATTTAAGAAATCCTTTTAAATCAGCCTCATAGCTCTTTCCAAAGGGGAGTTCAATAGTACCTATTTTTACATATTTTGTGCCGATATAGTTGATCTTGCTTTTTGATACGATGTAAGACTTATGGATCCGGAAGAATTGCTGGGTTGGAAGATCGTTTAAAATTGCTTTCAGGGTATTTCTCGATAAAACGAAGTTTCCATCTTCCAAATGAATTTTAATATAATTATCGAGCCCTTCAATGTATAATATATCTTGGATAGGTACTTGAACTAGACCCAAATCTGCTTTGATTGTTAACAAGCCTCCCAAAGCAGAATTCAACTTCAATAATTCAGATTGTTTTTGGGCTTTTTCTACAGCTTTCAAAAAGCGATCGAAAGAAAAAGGTTTTAACAAATAATCAATAGCTGAAAGTTCGTAGCCATCCAATGCAAATTCACTGTAAGAAGTGGTTAAAATAAGCAAAGGCTTTACTGTAAGCGATCTGAAAAAATCTAAGCCATTTACTGATGGCATGTTGATGTCGAGAAACATCAAGTCGACTGCTTCCGCTCTTAAATGTGAAGCCGCCATACTACTATTGGTAAATCCTTGTATCGATTCAATTAGGGGTACTTTCTTGCAGAATGATTCAATGATTTGAATTGCCAGTGGTTCATCGTCTAATGCAATTGCTTTCATGATGCAAGTTTTAGCGTTAACTGAAGTTGAAAGTATGCTGCATTGTCCTCAATTTTCAACGTATGGCTATTCGGATACAAATGGGCCAGTCGCTGCAAGGTATTGTTCACGCCAATGCCTCCTGAAATTACCGATCTAGTAGTGTATTTGTTGTTGAAGGTGGTCAAAGTTAGGAGGCCCTCTTTTTCTTCGATTGAAATTCGAATCGGATTACTATTCGCGTCGTTATTGATGCCATGCTTGAAGCAGTTTTCAATAAACGAGATCAAAATCATAGGAGCTATTTTTAGCTGCTCTCGTTCAATCGAAATTGTATGTTCAATTTTGGCGGTATCGCCAAGCCTGATTT
>DGDD01000074.1:2031-2841 GCA_002385265.1 Chitinophagaceae bacterium UBA3961 | reverse complement strand
AATGGCAAATATTTAGGCCAACCGGCGCCCTTTTCGCTAATCGGACTGTTGTTCTCTGGGGTGTGCTTTCTTGAATACCTCCATCAATTTATCAATGTTGTTATGCGTGTAAACCTGCGTAGCGGCTAGGCTTGAATGGCCTAACAATTCTTTTACTGCATTGATAGAAGCGCCATTATTGGTAAGGTGAGTGGCGAAGCTGTGGCGCAAAGTATGGGGGCTCTTTTGATCCAATGTTTTAACACTCTTTAAATAATGATTTATTATCAGGTATGCGTATTTCGGATAAAGCCCCTGTCCTTTTTCCGTTACCAGAAAACGATCTGTTTTTCGTTCAAACAGTCGATCACGCTCCTGTTGATATCCCTGAATCAATTTCACCAAATCCGTACTAATAGGAACTACCCGTTCTTTATTCCCCTTTCCGAGAATCTTTACTACGGCTTTGGCCGCATCTATTTGCCGATCTTTCAATTGCACCAATTCCGACAAACGCATGCCTGTATTGTAAAAAAGTTGAAACAATAGTTTAGCATTCATCCCCTTCCAATCTTCAGTAGCTTCAATTGACTGTAACAACAATTCCATGTCTTCCTGAGGCACAAAATCGGGCAAGCGCTTTCCGATTTTTGGTGTGGTTACGGTAGTCATTGGCGATTGCTTCAATTCGCCTTGTTTGATTTGAAACTTAAAGAAGGATTTCAAGGTCGACATTTTACGACGAATAGATCGAGCAGTGATTCCTTGTTCTCGTAATTGAGCAAACCAAGAACGCAATATTGGCGCTGTGATTTCTTTGATTGAAACAGC
>DGDD01000074.1:0-1683 GCA_002385265.1 Chitinophagaceae bacterium UBA3961 | reverse complement strand
ATGTAGTGGCTAAAAAATCGAAGAATTGGATCAGATCGTCTTGGTACGATCGAATGGTGTGAACAGAATACCTCTTTTCAAATTTGAGATAATCGAGAAAAGACTGATATGGTATTGGATTCGCGTTCACTGATTAAAATTACGAAATAATAGGCGACTATTCTATACAGCGGTCTTTTTCAAAAACCAGGGTAGAATCGAAAGTTGATTTGAAAACAGCTTTGAAAATATTGACATTGGAGATAGAAGGGTACAAGTATTGATAATTTCTTTGAGGCAAATAAACAGCCACCAAATTATTGTGTGTGTCGAAGCAAGATTGTTGCTTTGGATCCGCTCGGTACCCATGGTCTCCAATGACCATTACAATAGCCTTCCCCTTCTCTTTAAATTCGATGGCTTTAAGTAATTCCAATATGCGAGTATTCGCATAGTTCAAATATTGCAAGTAGGCTCCTTTCTGTTGATCTGTAGTTAAGCTTTGAAAGAGATTTCCCTTTCTTAAAGCTCCCGAACTATCTCGCACATAGGGATAATGCGGCATCATAAGATGCGTATATACAAACTTAGGCTGTTGCTTATCTTTATTGATTTCCTCCAGTGTGAGCTGATACAATTTCCGATTTCCTTCGTCCCCTTTATTAGCTAAATACGTGGCAAGGCCATCCCATCTTGGTGCGATGTATTGATAAACCATCCAAATTAGATCGCGTTCCATTCTGCTGGCCAGTGTTTTATTGGTAATCAATTGTATCCCTTGTTTTGAAAACTCGATTGGTACAATGAAGGTTTTCCTGTGAAGTCGAAAATGGAAAGGTTGATTGTTTCATATCCTAGATCTGAGAGCCATTTCATGGAACTACTTTCCGACATTTTCTTCGCACAAATTGAATAGTCCTCCGCTTTTATGGGTCGCTTCAAATCCAACCAATTGTTATAGCTCATTTCAAAAAATGAAGCCATTGATATTGGCGTGCTTGCATAATTACTGGAAGCATTCGATGCAATGTAAAATCCTTTTTCAGTTAGTTTGGAAAGAAAAGCCTGATTGTTAAAATGCAGGTTTTGTTGCAAGGATTTTTCACCGGCGTATTCATCCATTACCAGCAAATAGATATTCGGTTTTACAGAGGACTGCGATTTAAGTTTTGCATGAGGTGTTACAAGTGGCAAGGCCGCGTTGTTGTTAACAACCGCAAGTGATACAAGATCCACCAATATAAATACGGTTAGTAATGTATTTAGAAATCGGTTCAATCGAGTTGCAGCCTTCGAGTGGTTTTTAAGAGTGCGAAAACCAACGAATATCAATACTACAAATAAAGGCAAAAGAACAGAGTACTTTGACAGCGAAGCGAGGAAGGTGCTTTTCAAAGCATCTTGAATTGCTCCAAAGAAAAGGTAGAAAAACAGGCCAAAAGAGAGTACAATGGTTGCCGGATAAAGCGGCCACTTGCGCCATTTTAAGAGCATAAAAAACAGCAAGAGAAATCCGAATGATTTCAATAGAAAAAAGCCAATTTCAGAGATTGGAATAAGTCCTTTGTTTTCCGCCATTCCGTGAACCACGAAAAACAATACAACACCGGCCACATGAAGCGGGTGCTCAAATATCTTTTTTATGGAATTCGTAAACGACAATGGGATGTAAACAAAAAAGGGCCGTCATGAAATGACTGCCCT
>DGDD01000288.1 GCA_002385265.1 Chitinophagaceae bacterium UBA3961 | reverse complement strand
CTTATTTTTGCGCCATGGAAATCACTTCAACACAGGAATGGATGGTTAATGAAAAATTATCATATGAAAATTTTCGTGCCGAAGTTCTCAATGATTATCGTTTAGTGTGCGAAAGCCGTGAAACGAGCTTATTAGGCCGAAAAGAAGTGCTCACTGGGAAGGCCAAATTCGGCATTTTCGGCGACGGAAAAGAATTGGCTCAAGTGGCCGCCGCCAAATTTTTTAAACCGGGCGATTTCCTGACCGGCTATTACCGCGACCAAACCTTCGCTTTCGCAACCGGAGTAGCCACCGTTCAAGAATTTTTTGCTCAATTATATGCCGATCCGAATGAAGCGCATGACCCTCATAGCGCCGGACGTCAAATGAACTCACATTTCGCATCACCACTTATTGGTGCCGATGGTGAATTCTTGGATCAAGTAAATCGTAAAAACATTACGTCGGGAATGGCCCCCACAGCCGCGCAAGTTCCCAGAGCACTGGGCTTGGCCCTTGCTTCTAAAATGTTTAGAAACGAACCGCGATTGAAGAAATTCAACCACCTCAGCAACAATGGGAATGAAATTGCATTCTGTACCACTGGCGATGCTTCCACTTCAGAAGGTCATTTCTGGGAAACCGTGAATGCTGCCGGAGTTATGCAAGTGCCCATCGCCTTCTTTGTGTGGGACGATGGATACGGTATCTCTGTTCCAAAACATGTTCAAACTACCAAAGGATCTATCTCCGAAGCAATGAAAGGATTGCAACGCGAAAATGGAACCAACGGTATTGATATTTATAAAGTGAAAGCCTGGGATTATGCCGGCATGTGCGAAGTGTTCGAAGCGGGTATTCAAAAGATCCGCGATACGCATGTTCCAGCCTTGTTCCATGTTGAAGAAGTAACACAACCTCAAGGTCATAGTACATCGGGTAGTCATGAGCGTTATAAGACTCCTGAGCGATTGACCTGGGAACGTGAGTGGGATGGCAACAAGAAAATGCGTGAATGGATTTTAGAGAATGAATTGGCTGCCGAAGATGAATTGAATGATATAGAATTAGCAGCCAAAGAAATGGTTCGTGAAAGCAAGGCTCGCGCATGGGATGCTTTCTTCAAACCAATTCAGGAACAAGTGACGAGAACACATGCTTTGCTCGATCGAATGATTGAAGCCAGCGGTGAAGAGTCTGAAGCCTTGCAAGTCATCAAACAAAAATTGGCGATCAATAGAGAACCCATTCGCAAAGATGTATTGTCTACACTGCATGCGGCCTGCATAGCTTCACCTGCTTGCTCTGCAAAAGACGAAGCCAATGCCTATTTCAATGAATTAAAAGCAGAAGGATACAAATACTACGGTTCTCATCTTTATAGTGAAGCGCCTAACAGTCCACTATTGGTTGAAGGAACCGAATTGGAGTTTGCTCCCGATGCTCCTATGTTGAATGGCTATGAAGTGTTGAATCGTTATTTCGACACGCTGTTTGCCAACAACGATAAAGTATTTGCTTTTGGTGAAGACCTTGGAAAAATTGGCGACGTAAACCAAGGTTTTGCAGGGCTGCAAGCCAAACATGGAGAGAACCGAATTTTCGACAGTGGCATTCGTGAATTGGCCATTATGGGTCAAGGCATTGGTATGTCGATCCGCGGTTTGAAACCCATCGCTGAAATTCAGTACTTAGATTACCTCGTATACGGTTTGCAACCTTTGACCGATGATGCTGCTACGCTGCATTGGAGAAGCAAGGGTAGACAAGCTGCTCCAATCATTGTAAGAACGCGCGGTCACCGATTGGAAGGTATTTGGCATAGTGGTTCACCAATGGCCTTGATGCTTGCTTCTTTGAGAGGCTTGCACATTTGCGTTCCGAGAAATATGGTGCAGGCTTTGGGCATGTACAATACAGTATTGGGTGGAAACGATCCGGCCATCATCGTAGAATGTTTGAATGGCTATCGTTTGAAAGAAAAATTGCCTTCTAATTTATTAGAGTATAAAGTTCCATTAGGTGTACCTGAAATTGTAAGAGAAGGGTATGATGTAACTTTGGTGAGTTACGGTTCTACATTAAGAATTGTATTGGAAGCGGCAGAAGTATTGGAGAAAATCGGTATTAGTTGTGAAGTAATTGACGTTCAGACTTTGTTGCCTTTCGATCGTTATCACAAGATTTTAGACTCGCTTAAGAAAACAAATAGAATTGCTTTTATTGATGAGGATGTGCCCGGCGGCGCTACTGCTTACATGTACAACAAAGTAATGGAAGAGCAGGGCGGTTATCGTTGGTTGGATGTAGCTCCTCGCACCATCAGCGGACAACACCACCGTCCAAGTTATGGCAGCGATGGCGACTATTTCAGCAAACCCAATATGGAGCAAATTGTAGACGAGATTCGCTCTATGATGCAAGAATAAAACTAATCTCATGAAACTTACGGCTTATCATGTTGATGCATTTACCGATCATGTTTTTGGCGGTAATCCGGCATCTGTTATTCCATTGAAGAAATGGCTTCCCGATGCATTGATGCAAAATATGGCCATGGAGCATAACTTGGCAGAAACCGTGTTTTTTGTTCCCTCAGAGAAAAAAGGAATTGATTTTGATATCCGTTGGTTCACCCCTACATTGGAAATAAATTTGTGTGGTCATGCCACGCTTGCTTCTGCCCATGTAATTTTTGAAGAATTGGGTTGGGAAAAAAAGAAGATCGTTTTTGATTCGAAGAGTGGCCCATTGGTAGTGAAAAAATCGAAGGGGATTTTGGAAATGGATTTCCCAAGCTGGAAGCCGGGGCCTTATCACGATTATCCATCACAGTTAGCAGAAGCCTTGGGTGGGGTAGCCATTCAACAGGTTCTAAAATACAGAGAGATCATTGTGGTGCTCGAAAATGAAGCCGCTGTGATCAATTGCAAACCTAATTTTAGCTTACTCAGACAAATCGGCACTTTTGTAGTGATTACGGCACCGGGCGATTCGGTTGATTTTGTATCGCGCTTTTTTGCCCCCACCGCCGGTATTGACGAAGATCCGGTAACAGGCTCAGCGCATTCACAATTGATCCCTTATTGGAGCGAGCGATTGGGAAAGTCGAGAATGATTGCCAAACAATTAAGTGCGCGGGTAGGCGATTTAATTTGTGAACAATTGAATGAAGAACGTGTTTTGATGTGCGGTACTTGTGTTAGTTATATGAAGGCCACTATAAAAATTTGATCATGTTGACGACGGAAGAAGTTCGATTTATACGTAACTGGGACATCCAGCGAAAAGGAGGAAAAGGATCTTATTTTGGATTGTATCTTTCTGTAGGCACCATTGTAGGAAGTATCGGAGTGTTCTTCCTGATGTCGATGATAAAATTTGGACTGCCTCCACTTCCTATATTAGTAACCATTCCCGCCATCAGTTTCACTCTCACTTTAATTTATTGCATCTATAGTTGGAACAGCAATGAAAAGCGCTGGAAGAAAATTATTAAGCGAGTAGTAGAAGAGGGGAAGAAGGTGAGTGACTTTACTGAGGAGGAGAGGTATAAGGAAGTGTAGAGGTAGTAAGTTTTAAGTTTTTTAGTTTTTGAGTTTTAGTTGTTGGGCATTAGGCTTTGGGCCGTTCGTGTTTAAAAGTAGAAATGCGCTTCGTAACTGGAAATAACTTTGCGACTCCTTCGCGGTCTCTGCGCTCTCTGCGGTGAAAAACTCTAATCAAGAAACCTCGCCTTCAAATCCGGTGTAGGCAGCCAACAAGCCTCTTTCTTTCCAAACCATTTGTACCTGTTTTTGGCCACCCAATTGTACACTCCATCTCTAATGAACTTCGGCACAATAATAAACGCATAAAGCAAGCTCCAAGCTCCACCCAAGTGCCTCAGCATCCGCAAAGCACCGGTGCTCTTTGTATAGAGCTTACCATCTTCCAATAACATAAAGGAGTTGAACTCGTTCGTGGGCATGTTAAATTTGCGAAGTGTTTCTTGCCCGTAATTTCCTTGAAGTGATCCGAACAAAAACTGCCCCTTCTTATCGTGTTTGATAATAAACTGTACACTTGAGTTGCACAGGTTGCAGACACCGTCGAAGAGAACAATTTTTTCCATATTTTTTAGCTCTTAGGCTTTAGGTTATTAGGCCTTAGGCAGATTACCTAAAGCCCAAAGCCTAAAGCCTAATGCCTTTACCTATCCCATATTATGAAACACCTTCTGCACGTCATCATCTTGCTCCAAGCGTTCAATGAGTTTACTTACATCTTCCGCTTGTTCATCGGTTAAAGGAACTGTAGTGGTGGGGATCCATTCCAATTCAGCGCTAATTGGAGTAAGGCTTCTTTCTTCCAATGCTTTTTGCAGGTTACCGAAATCGGTAAAGGCGCAACGCAACACTAAAATGGTTTCACCATTCTCACCACTGCCTTCTCCCAATTCTTCCAAACCAAAATCGATCAATTCCAACTCCAAATCCTCCGCATTCAAACCCTCGGGCTTCAATTTGAAAACACCCATTTTTTTGAACTGAAACGATACGCTTCCGCTATTACCCAAGGCACCACCGCCTTTATTGAAATGACTTTTAACGTTGGCTACGGTACGAACGTGGTTGTCGGTAGCAGTTTCCACCAATAAGGCCACTCCGTGAGGTGCATATCCTTCGTAAAGAATCTCCTCATAGTTGTCCATTTCCTTACCCATCGCACGCTTAATGGCCGCTTCTACACGGTCTTTAGGCATGTTGGCACTCTTCGCGTTCTGAAAGCAACGACGCAGGGCTGCATTGGTAGCGGGATCAGGTCCGCCGGCTTTAACGGCAATCGCAATCTCTTTACCAATTCTAGTGAACTGTTTCGCCATGCGGTCCCAGCGGGCGAACATACTGGCTTTACGTACTTCAAAAATCCGTCCCATAGTAACTTGTTTTTGGTTCCTTTTTTAGGGGGTACAAAGGTAAGGAAAGAAAGGAAGAAGAGAAAGAACAAGGGGAGGAAGAGGGGGGGGCTAATTAATAATTAATAATTAATAATGAAACAGCGGGAATACAGGAACGAGGATAAGAGGAGACGAGGAACGAGGAAATACAGAGAGAATGCCAGCGCTGCGAAAACGCTGCGATCGCTGCGCCGCTGCGGTAAAAAAAGAACGCTGCGACTTCTTTGCGGCACTTTGCGGACTCCGCGGTGAAGAATAGACCAAAGATTTCGATTATTTCCCTCTACCGCAAAGAAACAAAGTACGCGACGGCTCGCAACGTTGACCTCCGCGGTGAACCTAACATGTCTATCTTAATTTTACACTCAATACCCCGACAGAAGTTTCCGCCACTAATTTAATTCCCTCATTATCAGCCTGCTCCGTGTGTTGCAAAAACAAACTCAATACACCCTTCTCGCTCCATAAAGCCGGATCCAAACAGGGTTCCCAATAACCTAGATCCAAGTGGGCGAGTGATTGTAATTTCCAATGCTTTGGATCTTTTAGATTCACGAAGGCTGCCATTGGCCGGTTGCCGTAAGCCTGATCCCGAAAAATGATCCATACATGGTAACGATCGTTTCGAGAAATGGCCACCACTTGAGGCCTCGAAATGGGGATTTGTTTGGTGCCCACGCCCGATAAACTGAAATCGGTTTTTCGGAAAGTTCCCGATATCGTTTTCCAAACTCCACTTACATTGGTCACCAATTGATACTGCGGCACCGAATCCTTTTCGCCCTTCCAATACCCCGCTATAAATACCGCTTGCTTGCTTAAGGCAAACAAAGAAGTTTGATTGATCAATTCCGATTTTTCCGGAATGTGCACGAGTAGTTCAGCAGTTTGTTCGTTGATGGGGATCTTGTACGGTTGTCCTTTAGAGTGCTGCCAATTGAACCCTCCATCAGGCGAGTAAGCATAACAGAGATCGTGGTTGCTCGATACATCGGCCGATTCTCTCCAAACCCAACTTAAATGAACGCCGCCAAATCTGTCTACATTCGCTTGCCAATACGCACTTCTCTTTCCTTCACCATCGATCAAATTTTGATGAACTGTGGTCCAACGCTTTTCTTTCAATAAATACCGTTTAAGTACAACCGAACCATTACCTGAAAAGCCATCGCGGTAGAGAAACAAGAGATCGCCTTTGGGTAGGGAATAGAACTCAGGGTAAGTAACGGTTTTCTCCAATACACCGTCCATCGTATTCAACAATTCCAATCCTAAAGAGAACGGAGCTTTCGAACGGGCATAGTGAAGCGAATGACCGTGGTGGTCCCAAGATACGTGCAGATAGCCCTCGCCGTCTACAATGATGCTGATGCTGTTGTGTGCATCAGTGACGTGGCCTTTGAACGGAGTGGTTGCAAGTGTCCATTGTTTGCTATGGATGAATCTTTTGCCTAATTCAAGATATCCATTACTGTTATAATAAGCGATGAATTGAGTGTCTTTAAAGGTATAGAGGGCGTTCTTGCGGAATATGACGGTGTTGATGGAATTGGAGGACCAAGCGGAGGTGGTTACGGTATCTATGTTACGTTGTGAATATGAAACGCTGAAAAATGCAATTAGTGTAATTAGTAAATAAGCCGATTTGGTGTTCATTGGAGGCAAGTTACGGAGTTCGACTTTTTTTGACCACAAATAGCACAGATTTTAGATACAAGATTGACACAGATTAGAGGCTGAGTTTTATGTTTTGCTGATAGTATATTATAAAAGTTTAGTCTCTCCGAAAGTGCGGCTTTTTTCACCGCAGCGGCGCAGCGTCCGCAGCGGTAACGCAGCGTTGCTTCCAATTTTCGAAGCGCAATTCTGCTTTTAAACACAAACGGCCCAAAGCCTAATGCCTAAAGCCTAGCACCTAACACCCAAAGCCTAAAACAAAAAACCTCTTCCACCGAAATGAAAGAGGTTTTTTAATATTAGAAGATTGGCCTAAGCTTACTCTCCGGTATTCAATTTACTCGCTTTGCGGCTGTACCCAAAGTACACCAACAAACCGATCAACATCCACACCAAGGCAACGGTGAGGGTTTGTTTGTCTAACGCCACAATCATACCGGTACAAACAACCATACCGAGGATTGGAACGATAGGAACCAATGGGGTTTTGAATGGACGAGCAATTTCGGGTGATTTCACGCGCAAGATCCATACACCGGCACTTACCAACACGAAGGCGAATAAGGTACCGAAAGAAGTAAGATCCCCTGCAACACTACCCGGAACGAAAGCAGCAAACAAACCTACAAACACAAACAAGATCCAGTTGGCTTTGTAAGGTGTTTGGTATTTAGGATGCAATTCACCAAATGCTTTTGGAATCAATCCATCGTTACTCATGGTGTAGAAGATACGGCTTTGACCCATCAACATCACCAAGATCACAGAGCTGAAACCTGCAAGGATCGCGAAGGTTACCGCAGTGGCCAACCATTTGTACTTCAACATATAAGTACTGATGGCATACGCAACGGAAGCTTCTTTACCCGCTGTTTTGAATTCAGTGTAGTTGGCTACACCGGTCAATACGTGTCCGAATAAGATATAAAGAATGGTACATACTACCAGTGAACCGAGGATACCAATTGGCATGTCGCGTTTTGGATTCTTCGCTTCTTGCGCAGCAGTACTCACCGCATCGAAACCGATGAAGGCGAAGAACACGATGGCAGCACCACCGAGTACACCACCCCAACCATGCTTGAACACACCTTCATGACCAGGCGTTCCCGCAGGAATCATGTAAGGCTCGTGGTTCGCAGGGTTGATGTATTGCCATCCCAATACGATGAACAATAATACAATGGAAACCTTGATGATTACGATGATCATGTTCACAATAGCAGACTCTTGTGTACCTCTGATCAATAACAAGGTTAATAATAATAAGATGATCAAAGCAGGTGCGTTCACCATACCATGAGAAACCACTACCAAGCTGGTAAGGTTAGCAGGAAGTGCTTCGAATTGTTCAGTTGTAAGAACCAATACTCCTTCTTTCACACTCTTAGCCAAATCAGGAACCGCAGAAACCAATTGGTTGATCGCGTCACCGCTGGCTTTGTAAGCAGCTTCAAAAGGAGAGTGGCACCATTCATATGGTATTCGCCCACCCAGTAGATTGTTCAAGTATTCACTCCATGCAATAGAAACCGTAGCGGCACCCAATGCATATTCCATGATCAAAGCCCAACCAATGATCCAGGCCACCAATTCACCCATGGTAACATAGGAATAAGCATAAGCCGAACCGGCGATAGGGATCATAGAAGCGAATTCCGCATAACAGAGACCTGCAAATGCGCAACCAATAGCTGCTACAATGAAAGAGATGGTAACAGCAGGTCCTGCAGCTTCAGCAGAAGCGGCCGCAGTTCTAACAAACAAACCGGCTCCAATAATAGCTCCGATACCCAATGCAATCAAATTGCCCGCACCCAAAGTGCGTTTCAAGCCTTTTTCCGAATCAGAGGCCTGCGCCAATAGGACTGATAGCGATTTTTTACGCGTTAAACTCATAGCAGTTTATTATGTGATGAAATCTAATTTTAAAGTGTGTAAAATAAAGAAATATTCAAAATAAGCAGGAATTCTTTTATAAGAGGACTAAATTGTTGCCTAATGTTTGAATGTCCCATTTTTTTCGGATTTTGGGCCTTCAATAGGCTTGTTAATTAAAGAATTATATGAGAAAAGGGAACCTCTTAACGGTATATATAATTGTAGCAATGATTCTTGGAGTGCTGCTCGGATACATTCTCCATAATAATATGGATCCGGCCGGCTTCAAAGATACTGCCGATAAGTTCAAGTTGCTGACAACCATCTTTTTACGGTTGGTTCAAATGATCATTGCCCCCTTGGTATTCTGTACTTTGGTAGTAGGGATTGCCAAATTAGGGGACATGAAAACGGTGGGTAGAGTAGGCGGAAAAGCACTCCTATGGTTCGTTTCAGCATCATTGGTGAGTTTGTTACTGGGTATGGTATTGGTGAACTTTTTCCAACCCGGTGCTGCTATCGATCTGAGCAATGCCGATACTTCGGGTGCCAAAGATTTGATTGGCAAAACCACCGAATTCTCCCTTGTGAAATTTGTGGAACACGTATTCCCTAAGAGCATATTCGAGGCTATGGCCACCAATGAGATCTTGCAAATTGTGATTTTCAGTATCTTCTTTGGAGTAGCCACAACCGCCATTGGTGAACCGGCCAAACCAGTGATCAAAGCATTGGATGCTGCTTCTCATATCATATTGAAAATGGTGGGATATGTCATGAATTTCGCTCCACTGGGTGTATTCGGTGCTATTACCGCTGTGATCACAGTAAAAGGCTTGGAAGTTTTCAAGTTTTACGGAAGCTATCTTTTGTACTTTGTTATAGGAATTGCCCTGCTTTGGGTACTGCTATTGGGCGCCGCAACCTTGATCTTAAAAGACCGCGTTCCTATGCTGTTGAAGAGAATTTCTCAACCCTTGTTGATCGCCTTTAGCACCACCAGTAGCGAAGCAGTGTTTCCGAAACTCACCGATGAATTGGTGCGCTTTGGATGTAAAGACAAGATCGTTTCCTTCATTCTTCCCTTGGGTTATTCTTTCAACCTCGATGGAAGCATGATGTACATGACCTTCGCCAGTTTGGCCATTGCGCAGGCTTATGGCATACATTTGGATTTGGGTACTCAATTAACCATGTTATTGGTATTGATGCTCACCAGTAAAGGAATTGCCGGTGTGCCGCGTGCTTCCTTGGTAGTAGTAACGGCTACTTGTGCCATGTTTAAAATACCACCCGAAGGAATTGCGTTGATCTTACCAATCGACCATTTTTGTGATATGTTTAGAACCGCTACCAATGTGGTAGGTAACAGTGTTGCAACGGCAGTAGTAACCAAGTGGGAAGGCGAACTGACCGATCCTATTGCTGAAGCGGTTAAATAGAAACTAGAAAAAAGAAGATGATGTTAACGATTTTGCTGGATTTCCATTGGGGTCAATTATTAAATCCTGAATTCTATATCAATAACGGCGGCCTTTGGCTGTTCCTCTTTATCGTGTTTGCAGAAACAGGCTTGTTTGCCGGCTTCTTCTTGCCGGGCGACTCCCTGCTCTTTGTTGCCGGTATTTACAGCGATGATCTAGCCTCTTATATTTACAATACCGGTTACAGTTTTTCCAATTTGATGTTGCTGGTATGTTTAACCTCTCTTGCAGGTATTCTCGGCAACTTCACCGGGTATTGGTTTGGAAGCAAAGTGGGTCCTACTATGTACAGTTGGCGCGATCGGTTTTTATTCAAAAAGAAATACCTCTATCAAGCCGATGAGTTCTTTAAAAAGCACGGAGGTGGCGCCATCATTTTCGCGCGTTTTCTTCCCATCGTACGAACTTTTGCACCAATCGTAGCAGGGATAGTAAAAATGAACAAAGCAAAATTTACTTATTTTAATATTGTTGGATGCATCGCTTGGGTAGTAACCATGCTCTTTGCCGGGCACTACTTGCAACAATTGTTTTTATCAAAACTGGGTATTGATCTGAAGAAACATCTGGAATTGATCGTGCTCGGAATTGTATTTGTTACAACTGCTCCCGTTATTTATAAAATGGTAACAGGCAAATCAACGAAAGACTAGACGCACTGCCATATGCAACAGAAACACCACTCCATCTTTAACATTGCGGTTATTGTGGCCGCCCTCGGTTATTTTGTAGACATTTACGATCTCTTATTGGTGACCATCGTGAAAAAAGCCAGTATGATGGATGTAGGAGCTACTGCTGAAACTTTGTTAGTGGACAGTGCCAAAGTATTGAACTGGCAGATGTATGGAATGTTGGTAGGTGGTATATTATGGGGTGTATTGGGTGATAAGAAGGGAAGACTCTCTGTTCTATTCGGATCTATCATTTTATATTCTTTAGCGAATTTTGCAACGGGTTATGTTCAAACCGTTGATCAATATGCTTGGTGCCGATTGATAGCAGGTTTAGGATTGGCCGGTGAATTGGGTGCAGGTATTACACTGGTGAGTGAATTGATGCCGAAAGAAAAAAGAGGCGTTGGTACTTCATTGGTAGCAGGCATTGGCTTGTTTGGCGCGGTGGGCGCTTATTTCACGCATAAGATCACCGGCGACTGGCGTTTGTGTTATAAAATAGGTGGTGGCTTGGGAATCATGCTCCTTTTCTTGCGAATCAAAGTAGCAGAATCAGGAATGTTTGCCAGTGCGAAATCGGCCACTGTTTCTAGAGGGAATTTCTTGATGTTCTTTAACAATGCAAAACGTTTTAAGAAATATGTATTGGCCGTTCTTATTGGATTGCCCACTTGGTATGTAATTGGAATTGTGGTGAATCAGAGCGATAAGTTCGCTGAGCAACTCTACGGTTCTAAAACGGTTGATTCAGGCAGAGCCATCATGTTTGCTTATGCGGGTATTGCTTTGGGTGATATTTCTATCGGACTTATCAGTCAATATTTCAAAAGCAGAAAGAAAGCCCTGTTGTTGTTTTATACCATGACGGTTTTATCGCTTGCAGCCTATTTCAGTCCGATCAATAACAGCGACGCCACTTTATATACCATTTCCTTTGCACTTGGTTTCAGCACCGGTTTCTGGGCCATTTTTGTGACGATGGGTGCGGAGCAGTTTGGAACGAATATCAGAGCCACGGCAGCTACTACCATCCCCAATGTGGTGCGAGGATCATTACCCGGAATCACTTTCTTATTCATTACCCTGTTTCAAAAAGACTGGGGTTGGAACATTGTGAAATCTGGCATTGTAACCGGTATTATTTGTATTCTCGTAACTTTGATCGCATTTTATTTTACTGAAGAAACATTCCATAAAGACTTGAATTATTTGGAAGAATAGTTGGGTCTTTCCAATACCATGAAGATTTTAATAGTTCGTTATTCCTCTATCGGCGATATCGTTCTCACCACTCCGGTGATCCGTTGTGTTAAAAAACAAACGGGCGCTCAAGTACATTATGTAACCAAGAAAGCTTTCAAGACCATTATTGAGTCGAACCCCTATGTAGACAAGGCTTTCTACATCGACGAAGAGAACTACGATTCCATTGTAGAACAACTGCAAATGGAGGCCTACGATTATGTGATTGATCTGCACAACAACGTTCGCACGCTGAAACTAAAGCGACTGCTCAAACGAAAAACGTTTTCTTTCTACAAACTCAATATTCAAAAATGGTTGCTCACGGCGCTTAAGATCAATGTGCTGCCCAAGAAAGTTCATATTGTAGACCGTTATATGGATACAGTGAGATCGCTTGGTGTTAAGAACGATGGTGCGGGATTGGATTATTTCATTCCTGAAAAAGATCAGATCAAAGACAGTGATTTGCCTTTGAGTCATGTGGCCGGATATATTGGTGTAGTCATTGGTGCGGCCCTTGGTACCAAACAATTACCTGTTGAAAAGATCAAAGCCATTTGTGCGGCCATCGATCATCCATTGGTGTTATTAGGAGGCAAAGAAGATGCGGCCAATGGAGAACTCATTGCTGCAATAGATCCCATTAAAATATACAATGCCTGTGGCAAGTTCAATTTGAATGAATCGGCCGATTTGGTGCGAAAGTCTAAGTTCATCATCACTCATGATACCGGATTGATGCACATCGCCACAGCTTTCAACAAACGTGTTGTTTCCATCTGGGGCAATACCGTTCCCGATTTCGGGATGTATCCATACTACGGCGAGCGGTTCTTGCAAACCCGTTCTCAACTCCCTTATGAAATTGTAGAAACCAAGGGGCTTTGGTGCCGCCCTTGTTCGAAGATTGGGTTTAAGACTTGCCCGAGGGGGCATTTTAAATGTATGAAGAGGATTACGGTGGAAGAAGTGATGGAGGCGGTGAAGAAGGTTTGGTGAGTTGAGGGCTATAAGGTTTTAGGCCTTAGGCTTTGGGCCGTTCTTGGTTGAAAGCGGAAACCCACTCCGAAACGGGAAGTAGCTTTGCGACTTCTTTGCGGTACTTTGCGGACTTCGCGGTGAACCCTATATTCCAATCAGTTTACTATACCGCAAAGTAACAAAGTACACAACGGTTCGCAACGAAATTCTCTGCGACCCCTTCGCGATCTTGGCGCTCTCTGCGGTGAACTACTCCCAAAAACAAAGAAGGATGAACATCACTGCCCATCCTTCTCCACAACTATATCTTTCAAAAATTACAATGTCTTCAACACATCGTTCATGCTTCTTACAGCAGCAGCGCTCTTATCGAACAAAGCTTGCTCATCAGCATTCAATTTGAAATCGAGGATTTTTTCCCATCCATTCTTACCAATAACTACAGGCACACCCAAGCAAATATCTTTCTGACCATACTCACCATCCAATGCCACGCAGCAAGTAAACAATTTCTTCTCATCACGCACGATGCTTTCCACCAATGCAGCACCAGCCGCACCCGGAGCATACCATGCAGAAGTACCGATCAAGGCAGTCAAAGTAGCACCACCCACCATGGTATCTTTTACAATTTTCTCTTGTTGCTCAGCGCTCAAGAAATTGGTAACAGGCGTACTGTTCCAAGTAGCGTGACGGATCAAAGGAATCATGGTAGTATCACCGTGACCACCCACAACCACTGCATTCAAATCGGAAGGGCTGCAACCGAGGTGTTGACTCAATTGATATTTGAAACGAGCACTGTCCAATGTACCACCCATACCAATGATTCTGTTCTTTGGCAAACCGGTAGATTGCAATGCCAAATAGGTCATTGTATCCATTGGGTTTGAAATAACGATGATGATGGTGTTGGGAGAATATTTTAAGATGTTTTCAGCTACGCTTTTAACGATGCCTGCATTCACACCAATCAATTCTTCACGAGTCATACCCGGTTTACGAGGCAAACCTGAAGTAATTACTACCACATCACTGCCGGCAGTTTTAGAGTAATCGTTGGTGCTACCGGTGATCTTTGTGTCGAAACCTAAAAGGGTAGCGGTCTGCATCATGTCT
The DNA here is from genome assembly GCA_002385265.1 of Chitinophagaceae bacterium UBA3961. Lineage (GTDB taxonomy): Bacteria > Bacteroidota > Bacteroidia > Chitinophagales > Chitinophagaceae > Endoryza > Endoryza foliicola. The sequence continues at coordinate 9,300 of DGDD01000288.1, read as the reverse complement.
TGAGCTTTACCTTCGGCAACGCCTTCCTTGATGTCTAACAGTACGAGTTCAGTTGCCAATTCTTTGCGGGCAATATTGTCGGCACAGGTAGCTCCTACAGCACCGGCACCTACTACAGTAACTTTCATTGAGGAATGATTTATGATGTGAAATATTAATAGCGCAGCAAAATTAGTGAAATCGAGAGGATTTCCTATGCGAAAATCTTCTTAAGGTTGGCTAATGGTAAGTAGGGGGTAGGTGGGGTTTTGAATGAAGGGTGTTAGGCTTTGGGCTTTAGGCTTTGGGCCGTTTGTGGTTGGATACAGAAACGTACTCCGAGAATGGAAGTACCGCTGCGTTACCGCTGCGGTTAAAAACCCAAATTTTCGGTGTATTTTTTGTTAAATACCCTCTAAAAGCCGCTAAACCCTAGTAGCTTTACACACTCAAAATTGACCACTATGAAGGGAATGAAACTACTATTGTTTGTAATGTTGACCGGTATGACTGCCTTTGCGCAAAACAAACCCGCTGTAAACCCCAACGATCCGCCCTACAAACGTTTTCCTTCCCTACCACCTATTGACCTTCTGCGAGTAGATAGCTCGCACATCACCAAAGATGGCTTGAAAAAGCAGCCGACTATCATCATGTATTTCAGTCCCTCCTGCGACCATTGCAACCACCAAATGCAGGACATGCTAAAGCAAATCGATAAGATCAAGAAATTCCAATGGGTTTTGGCTACTTACCAACCCATGCCTGAATTGCAGGATTTCATCAAGAAATACCAACTCACCAAGTATTCCTTTATTCAACTGGGAAGAGATGTAAAATTCACCTTGCCGGTATTTTATGGAATTCAAAACCTGCCCCACTTCGCATTGTATGATAGGAAGTGGACACTTATCAAAACATTTGACGGAAATATCGCGATTGATAAGTTGGTGAAGATGATGAATAAGGAATTGAATTAATATTGAGCTGCAGGCTTCCTCGTTGCGCACCTTTGCGTACTTTGTTTCTTTGCGGTAGAGGGAAAGGACTGAATATTTGGAGTCTCTTTTCACCGCAGCGGCGCAGCGATCGCGGCGGTAACGCAGTGTTACTTCCATTCTCGGAGCACGTTTCTGTATCCAACCACAAACGGCCCAAAGCCTAAGGCCTAACGCCTAACACCCAAAAAAATAAATTTTGGTACTTACGAATTTTCCGTAGCTTTACGAAAACTTCGTAGATATGCTGGAGAAATTAACCGTTCAAGAAGAAGAGGCCTTACTAGCGGTATATGCAAGTGGAGAAGGAAGCGTGAAAAGCTTTTTGGAGCATTTGAAAGAAGCCGTGCCCTATACCACCCTGGCCTCCACCATCAAGAACCTGGAAAAGAAAGGCTACCTCAGCAGCAAGGCCGTAGGCAATACCTATTGGTACAAGCCTACCCTCAAAGAGGAAGAGTTTAAGAAGCAGTACATGAACAGTGTGGTGAAGAACTACTTCGACAACTCTTACAAAGAACTCGTGAACTTTTTCGTGGAGCAGAAGAAATTAAGTCCTGCCGAATTGAAAGAAATCATCGAGATGATTGAGAAAGGAAATTCTTAAACCTAAATTCTTGCGATCATGAGCCTCCTGTTTGCGTACATCATCAAACTATCGATCAGTTTAGCAGTGGTGTTCCTGTTTTACTGGTTCTTGTTGCGCCGACTCACCTTCCACCAATGGAACCGTTGGTACCTCTTGCTCTATTCGGTACTGAGCTTTGCTTTTGCAAGCATCGATATCAGTCCGCTTTTAAAGCAACACGAAGAAGGTTACAAAGCCGTACAAAATTATATTCCTTCCTTGGCCGAAAATCAGGTGATCCAATACGCGGTATCGCACGACTGGACATGGAAAGAAGCCGTAGTAGTATTGATTGGCATGGGCATCACCATTATGTTCATGCGCTTATTGGTGCAACAGATCTCCATTTACCGATTGCGTAGGAAAAGCACGCTGATATCGGGAGAGGGCGTGCGTTTGTATCAGGTAGAAGCGCCGATCATGCCCTTCAGTTATGGCAATTCTATTTTCGTGAACCAGCACCAGCACAGTGAAGAGGAGTTGAAGGAGATCATAAGACACGAGTTCATACACGTGAAGCAGCGTCATACTGTAGACATGTTGGTAGCGGAATGGATCTGTATATTGAATTGGTACAATCCCTTTGCGTGGATGATCAAGGCGGCGATTCGTCAGAACTTGGAATACATTGCCGATCAGTATGTGTTGAATCAGGGTATCGACAAGAAGACCTATCAATATTTGTTATTAAAAGTAATTGGAGTATCACAATTTAGTATAGCCACTAAATTCAATTTTGCGTCACTAAAAAAACGTATAGCCATGATGAACAAAATGAGAAGTGCGAAGATGCACTTGGTAAAATTTCTCTTTATTGTACCCTTAGCCGGGGTACTGTTGGTGGCCTTCCGCTCGGCCCAAGCAACGGAAGCGCAGCAACCAACGCTAACCTTGAACAACACCGACACGGTGCCCAAACCGGGCACTGCCACTGCCAAGCCCAAAGCCAAGGGTTGGAAGCACATTAAAGTAATGGACCACAAAGCCGTGGTGGAAAAAGAAGACGGCACTAAGGAAGAGTACGACCTCAGTGATCCAAAGCAGGAAAAGGATTTTCAGGACAAGTACGGCAAGATTCCTACGCCGCCTCCACCGCCCCCACCGGGAGCGAGATCTGCAGCCGAAATAGCGGCCGCACCCATGCCGCCAACACCGCCAACGCCACCGGGAGCAGCAGCGCCGGCACCACCGCCGCCACCTCCTCCTTCTGCCCCCAAACCCAACAGTAAGGGCTATCTTGTAAGCATTGCTGACAATGAGGGAGAGCCCTTGGTGATTGTGCGCGACAAGAATCGTAAAATTGTGGCTACCATCCCGAAGGAAGACTGGGATAAAGATCGCAAGGCCAATGTAGCGAAGTACGGTGAATTGCCGCCTCCGCCGCCGCCCGCCCCAACTATACAGCTAATACCATACGGCGACGCCACTATCATTAGTGCACCTACACCAGCGATCTATGAGAAAGCGGCTTTGAATCCGGTTGAGCATAAGATCAGTGTAACCGGGACAAGCGTTCCTACACCTAAGCCTGCAATAAGGATAAAGGGGACTGATGATCCGATTATTTATGTAGACGGGAAGATGATGCCCGATGATTTTGATGTGAATTCGATATCGCCCAATGATATCAGTTCGGTGAATGTATTGAAGGATGCGAGTGCGGAAAAATTCAATGAGAAAACCGGTCGTCCGGTAGTGCAAATCTACACGAAGGCAGGCGCAGGCGTAACCGTTACCTCCGGAACCGGCAAAGCTGCGGGCTCCACGCAAACCACCACATCGGGTTTGGTTACGGTAAGTGATCGCACCGCTAGTAAAAATACTTTTACCACGGTGGGCGATGGGAAATCGGATGGTAGCACCGTTAGTATTAATTCCTCCAAGCCCAACATCACCGATCAATTCCACGGCTATTATATCATCAATGGCAAGGAAATGACGGAGCAGGAAGCCAAGTTGCAAGACATCAACCCCAACGACATCAAGTCGATCACCGTTTGGAAAGGCGAAAAAGCCATCAAAAAATTCGGCGACAAAGGCAAGAACGGTGTGATTGAGATTGAACTGAAATAGAAGATTTTTTGAATATATGGGAAAGCACTACTGCGGAAGCGGTGGTGCTTTTTTTGTGGAAAAATTAGTATATTCGTTAGGGTGGGGGGAGTTCATATAAACAGTGTATTTTGAGTATCACTAATGCCATTTGATTCGGTGAATTAGTTGTACGAAAACATTAATCGAGATTTGTATAGTCATATGTCAAGTTATATGGTAAAAGCAGAAAGTAAATATGAAATTCGGTAAAACAATAAAAATATTTCTCATTGACGGTGATCCAAACGGAAGAATGAGTTGTGAGCTTTCAAATTGGACAGGAAAAGCATATAAAATTCCAAGAATTAAAATCAAAGATTGTTCAGATCGTGATGATCTGACAAGTACAGGCGTTTATCTTTTATTCGGAAAAGACGATGAGGGCAAAGAACAAGTTTATATAGGAGAAGCAGAATGTGTATTAAAAAGACTTAGTCAACAACTAACACAAAAAGACTTTTGGAATGAAGCAATTGTTTTTGTAAGTAAAGATGAAAACCTAAATAAAGCACATATAAAATATCTTGAGAATCGACTTCACGAAATCGCAAAATTGGTAAATCGTTATAAAGTTGATAATTCTGTAGTTCCGACACAATCCGCTATTTCTGAACCCGATAGAGCTGAAATGGAGGAGTATATTGAAAATATAAAAATGCTTGTAAACACCCTCGGGCATAAAGTGTTTGATGACAAAAGGGAAATTAAGCCAAAGCAAAAGCAAGAAGTGTTCTTAATAAAAGCTGCTCGTGGCGCAGATGCGCAAGGTGAGCCGACCTCTGATGGGTTTGTCGTTTTTAAGGGGTCGATAGCGGCAAATACAACGGTTCCGTCTATGGCAGCCTCATTTGTTAAACTAAGAAAAACACTTCTTGAAAAAGGAATTTTGAAATCAATCAATGGTCTTTTAGAATTCACAGAAGATTATATTTTTACGAGCCCGTCATTAGCGGCTGCAATTGTAATGGGGCGTAATGCTAATGGTCTTGAAGAATGGAAACTAAAAAGCGGACAGACGCTGAAAGGCTATGAAACGAACGACAAGAATAGCGTTGTGTAATTTTAAATTTGCTTAAGAAGTAGGACGGTACATAGAATAGCAGTTGAGTAGTTTAAAAAAAACATTAATGTTGGCAGGCCGTTTTTGGTTTCAAAAGTCAATCAACGTAAAGCTCGAAAACATTACTCCTAATTATACTGATGTCACTTATTCTAAGCTATATAAACAGATTCGGTATTGTACTTGCAAGCGATTCTAATTTAAGTAATGATCAAGGTAATGCAGGCTTTGGACAAAAGGTTTTTCCAATTCCTCATTTAAATGCTGGTCTTGCTTATTCAGGCACCTACTACATTAATGGTTCTACTGTCGATACTTGGGTTACAAATTTTATTACCGGAAGTTTTTATTTGTATAATACTATCGAAGAATTTACATCTGAACTTTGCAACAGGCTTAGTACGGAAATGAGAGAGCATGAACTTAATGTCTGCACTATACTTCATATCGCAGGATATAGTCATTTTGACTCAAAATCTTATGTTGAGCATTGGCATATTTCAAATACCAGTTTGCTTAGTGACGGTAGTTATGACATGCCATCAAATGAATTCAAATTTAGTTGTGACTTTAATTCTAGACTTAATCAGCAACATAGAGCACAAATAATTCAAAACCAAAATGATTATTTTTATCGACAATATTTTATTAATGGACTTTCTGCAGGCAGAATAAGTGCAAATCAACTTATCCAAGTATTGGAACAAAGCCTAAATGAAATATGGTCAAGGGATGACAATAGATTTAGAAAGCCAGCGAATATATTTGAAACAGGAAATATTATAAAATTATATTTTGAATTAGTTATCCAGTTATTCAAGATGAGTGACTACAATGCTTTATATATTGGTGGTGAAGTGCAGACACATTTAATTCCTGTTCCTCAAAATTTGGACTTAGATAGTTTGGCTTGAAAGGGTATTGTCAATATCGAGGGCTTGATATTGGATTAATCTACAGTGGTAATTACCGAGAGATGCAGATAATGGCTCAATGAACCCCGTAATTAACTGAGAATGTATAGCCCCGTTTTTGGTCTTTATTATTGACTTTATCATCGTACAAGCCTAGATTTTTGGACGGACAAATATTAAATTCTCTTTTAAAATACTTCCTGCTTGGGAGTATTTAAAGTATGGAAATGCCACACTAATTGTATCTTACTATAAACATATTATGTTCCAAATAAGTCGTCTTCTTTTCTTTTTAATTACACTAAACTTACTATCGTGTAGCACTAATAGTAAGTATCGTTACGCAATTAAAGATTTCAGAAAATCGCTCCAACCTTATTTGACCGGAATAGTAGCAAAAGGCATAGTGGCTTATAAAGACAGCGCTTTACGATATATGGCAACCGATAGAGAACTAATGCTCCTTGGTCAATCGGAGCATCCCGTTTTACGTGCTTCGGCTTATAGAGAAATGCTGTTTAGAAAATCATTCGATCATTTTGATCTTTTAATGAATCATTTAGACGATACTGCTATAGTATCTGTTAATGCCGGAGAATGGGGGATTTGGTTTCGTACCGTTTCTGATGATATTCTTGAACATGCTAAATGGAAAGATAGCAGTGATAAAAACAAAACTATTGATAAAGTAATAACTGAGCATAATTACTTACGCGCAGCATATACAATTCTTTCGAAAATTCAACCACAGGAAAAGTATTATCCGTATATAAAGGATATGGCAACTCGAGATAGAAAATCGATTGGCTACAATGATGAACCAATGACCGCAGATATTGAGCTAGGTCTTTATGGACTGGCTAGATTCAAGAAAAGAGAAGATCTTAAAGTTATAAAAGACTTACTTATGTCTAATAGATCGAGAATGAGTAGTGTTTCTTTTGCTCTTATGGAAGATTTTCCCGACACTTCTTATCTAGAAGTTTTTGAAACTTATTACAAAAGTAATTTCTATCACAACATCTGTATGAATCATAGTGTTGAAGACGCAATCCATTTTGTTGACGCTGTTGCAACCTATAAGAATGAGAGGAGTGCTAATATTCTTGAAGCGATACTTAATAGAAAGCCATTTGTCAATTGCGATGCTGACACAGTCTCGTTAAAAGGACATCTCATTGACGCAATTTGGAACAATCCATGTGATTCCTACTTGCAATTACGGAAGCAGATCAAACGGTATATCAGGAACGACGAAAAGGATTGGGGTATTCCAGTTGAGCCAGTGTACCTGTCAGATGATACAGCAACTGAGAAAATTAGATGGTAGCTGCGCCGGCCACCTAAGCTGCTTGGTTTAATATTGCAAATTGCATTGATTAACAGTGCTTAAGGTGCGTGAAAAAAGAAATCGGGATATTGTGATTTTACTATGTTTTTAGGATTGAAGTGCTCTTAGTAGACGGAACAATTGCATAGAATTTCGGTACTTAATATTTATCTTTATCGGGATCAAAGCGTTAGTTCTATTGGGCAAGTATTAGATTTTCTTATTTCGATATTTCTTGCTGTTAACGGCAATAATCTGAGTTACATGAAACATGATAGTATAAAAATACCGGCCAACGAAAGCGAAATTTTATTATACTGTTACATTGGCGAAGCTATATGGAAGATTCAAGTAGTAGAACAAGCATTGAGCTCTTCTATTACTCTTAAAACAAATCCGACGGCAACAAAAGAGCAGGCTGATCGCGTTTTATCCAAGTTTCAGAGTTACACATTAGGGAAGGCTGTTAATATAGCAAGTAACAAGAAATTGTATGATTCTTCTTTGCAAGGCGAATTATATGCATTCTTGGAACAAAGAAACTGGTTGGTTCATTCGGCTATGGCTGAAAATTGTCATGATAAAAATTGGGAGAATAATAAAGAGGAGTTGTTTTCCAAAATCAAATCTATTTCAAACAAAGCTGAAGATATTCAGCGCTTAATTGAACATGATATGCTTGACTTTTGTAGTGCTGAAGGAAAAGATATGCCGAAGCTTAGAGAGTTGTTAAAGCTGCAAGAGCAAGGTATAAGGATTTCGAGACGATGGGTATGACCTTTTTGTTTTTCATAGGTACGAAATTCATTGGTTTTGAAATCTTTTTTATATACGCGAGAAAATTTAATTGTAACTGGAGTCATTTGTCATGAAATCTTATGAGAATTCTACTTCCAATAGTTGTAATTTTTCTGTTTATAACTGAACCCTCCTTCAGCCAAACCCCCTCTTACTCTGGAAAAACATTCGTCAGTAAAAAAATTAAGAGTATTGAGTTTTTGACTGATTCCACTTATAAGACGGACGAAAATTCGATTTCTTATTTGCGGTATAAGTTTAAAGATGATAGTTTGTTAGTAAGTAATTGGCAGTTTGAAATGTATCCGGGAAAGGCACTAGCTTTTAAAGTATTAAAAAAAACAGCAGATACCTTATCGTTTGTTTTTGTTGCGGGGAACGGAAGCCGAGATACCATGGAGTTTGTAAACATTAAAAAACTCATTGTTCCCATAACTGACTTTGAGTTTTTTAGAGTGGATGGTTACGGCTTTCAATGTCTTGGACGAATAATAGTTAAGAACGACAAAACGGTTTATTTTGCGCCTGATTGCTGTAGTGGTCCCTTAGCCACTTCTGTGAAATACCGAGTGACAAAACTGTCAGACCAACAGTACCAAGAGTTTCTTGATATGCTCTCAAAGTCTTTCATATTCCAGCTACCTGAAAAAAGAGGGACCAAAAAGTATGATCCAACCTACTTTGATTTTATGGGAAAAATAAACAATCGCACTATTGTTAGCAAAGGTTGTGACTTGTCAGCAATTCACTATAAGTTGATAGAGTACTTGTATCAAATGGTTGTGAAACGGTATTGATGAGAAATGAGTTTTTCCTAAAATACCATATCTTCAAACTATATTCAATTTGTTATTTTGTCTAAACCTTACCATTATCTCCTTAATTTCTTACCCGCCATCCCCGCACTCCTCCTCTCCGGATGGTTGATCTATTGCAATGCCTCTATTGAGTCTTGTTCGGGACTTGTGCAAAGCATGTTTTTCGTGTTATCGACTGTGTTGTTGATTGTACTTGCTCTTTGGGCCCTGATTCGAATGGTGGTAAAGTATGAGAAGAAATTAATTAGTAAGAGTTGGTTGATAGCTGTGAGTTGTTTGGTGGTTGCGGGTACGGTCTTTTCGTTTTTAGGACCGTCTGTGTGGCTTAGATTGCGCTTGGGGGCGCCTGTAGTGGAGGCCCGTACCCATCAGGGTCAATTTGATACGGGGGTTATTACTTTGTATGAAAACAACACGTATTATGAAGTGACAGGGCATATTGATTTTTCATGCAGTCGACTGGGTGAGTATACGATTAAGAAGGATACTTTGTTTTTGGGCAATGATGCGTTTGAGAAGAGTGGTGGTATGTTGGCGAATTCATATTTGATGAGTGATTCGGTGTGGGTGCCGATTGGGAAGGGAGGGAGGCTGAAGGTGAGAAAGCTGTAGGGGAGTTCACCGCGGTGATTTTTTGACCACAAATAGCACAAGTTTTTACAGATTGACACAGATTAGCCT
>DGDD01000110.1:6151-20559 GCA_002385265.1 Chitinophagaceae bacterium UBA3961 | reverse complement strand
TGTTCACTAAAATCACAAGGGATTCTAATAAACTAGCATGATCTTCATAAATAGCAACTTTAATCATATCAAATTTTTGTTTCCAAGGATATAAACGTTCCTTTATTCGGCATAGATTCAATTCTCAATTCAGCTTTTAATTTTTCAGCAGTTTTTCTCATTCCATCAATTCCATTTCTAGCACTAACTTCACTTACAGAGAAGCCCACGCCATTGTCTTTAATCTCAATCTTAACTTGGCCATTCCGCAGTTCAACATTTAATAATACACTATTCGCTTTACTGTGTTTGGCGATATTGTTCATTGCCTCTTTCAAAAAGAGGTACAGTTTTCTTTTTACTTCAAAAGACACCGGCTGTTGTACCTCATCAAATTGAATATTATGATTAAAGTGAATGTCTTTTGCATCAAATACACTCGTTCCAAATTGAATCGCCTTCTCAATCGCTTCTCGTAAATTTTGATTACCGGGCTTGAGACTCCAAATAATCTCTTCAAGCTGGTATTGAAGTTGGGTAATTTCTTTTGCTAACCGAGACAAATAGGTTCTCGATTTAGCGCTAATTTCCATATCCTTCAATACTATATCGTTCATTATTTTTGCAGAACTCAGCGTGGCGCCCATTTCGTCATGAAGCTCTTGCGATATCTCTTGTCGTAAATTATTCAATTGTTTCAACTCTCTGATTCTCCACATAAGTATGGAGACCAAAATGAGCCCAACAATTGCGAAAAGAACAATCGGAAACCAGAGTGTTTCTACAAATCTTGGATAGGCTATTATCTCAAAGCTCAGTTGCTTTAACTGCCAACGATCTGTATTGTCGCTTACTCTAACTTCAACAATGTAACGTCCGGGTTTAAAATTGGAAAACGACCAAATTGGAACATGGCCCAAAGACTGCCAATTACCTTGGTCTATTCGATATTGATAATTCAACTTTCGTTCATCAGCAAAATTCAGTGCACTAAAGTGAAAAGTGAGATTCCTGTTTTCAGGACTAACTTCTACAATCGTCTTTTCCTCTACCAAGGAACCATTCATATACAAAGCAGATAATACGAGTTTTTCATTTAAACTCGTATTAAACACCTTATCAGGTGCTATCAAACTTAACGCATTATTAAAGCCGACCGCTATTTCACCGGTAGGCAAAAGATCAAACCCATGTACAGCATAATTGGAATACAATCCATTTTGAGTGCTGACTTGCTGCACTTGATCGGATCTCGGATTCCAGACAACTATTCCTTCTTCGGTTCCCATCCACACTTCGCCATTTTGAAGTTCTTGAATTCCCTCTACATGTTCATTTGGAAACGGATAAGAATCTATCGAAATTTTTTTATGAGCGATTCCATTCTCATCAAAACTATTAAAACCACCATAACCAGAAACCAAAAGATGAAAGTTCTTCGAAACACAAATCCTATTATAATAATCGCCTATTAGGGTTCTTTCTGATGGTGTTTTACTTGCTACTTTTTCAAACCTTTTAGTAGTTGAATCATATTTTGCTATACCATAGTTGGTAGAAATCCAGCCGGCTAAAAAAACTTGATTCTGATCGTCTACTTGTATGTCATTCCAAACATTTGCGACCGAAAAAACATCATCATAAATAATCCTGTTTGTGTGTTCACTGAAATCAATATCATTAAGTACAACAACCCGATTCGATTTCAAAAGCGCCCAAATTGTCATACCCTTTCTAACTAGCTTCTTAATGGAAAAAGATGAAGACTTCGGAAAATGTACCAGTTTATTATGAACCGGGTCGTACTTGTACACTCCCTTATCGGTAGCAAACAGAATTCTGTCAATATCATTTAAAACAAAATGTACCGCTGTAGGCACAGGAACTGTAGCCCAAGAAGTGAGTAGATCTGTTATTATGGGCTTTCCCGCTGTACCTAGCACAAAATAGTTTCCCCTATTATCTACAGGAGCAACCTGCACAATCTGATTCTCGTCAAACGAGTATGCAGATGGTAAAAAATAGGTTTTAATAGCAGACTGGCTAGGTGTAAGCTTTATCAAACCCTGCGAGGTGCTTATCCACAGCAACGCATTGGATTGTACATGTAAATGATTGATGACCCCGCTAAAACGGTCAAGGCTAAAAATCTTCTTAATTGATACAAAATCATATTCCAACACCGACCCTCTAGTTGCGAATACAAGCGACTTTCTCGTAGGACTTTGAATGCTGGCTATTTTTTGAACAGTAGCACCGGGCTCCAATGGAATTTTTCTAAGAATTTCAAATGTTGAAGCTTTAACTACATACACCCAAGAAAAACCCGCAAGCGCTATTGAATCTTTGCCTATGCTTTCAATAGCTGTAAATGGTTGACTGAAGACTGTTTCATTTCGCTTCCTAATAGCTTTCAACTCTTTTTCCCAAACATATAACCCGTTTATGGAAGCTATCCAAACACATCCTTTACGAGGTTCCGTAAAGCTAGCAATTCTATCTGTTGTATTAAAAATTCCATTTAATGCAAATTGTTGCATCTCTTTTGTAGCCAGATTAATTCTCTTAATATTTGAGAAATCAGTACACCATACCCATCCATCAGTATCTGAAAACAAATTACTGAAATGATCATTCAATGCATTGCTGTCTTCAAAATGTGTGGGGGCAATTACAAGAGACTGATTACGACTATAAGAATAATAAAAGAGACCATCATTATTACTTGTGTAGAATAAACCGGTTGCATTACCGGCAATACTCACGATGTTCTTTCCAGGATGATTCTTTTGAATGAATTGATATCCGTCATACCTTCTGATGCCCTTCTTGGTTGCCACCCATAAAAATCCGGTACTGTCGGATATAACTTGTTCTACGTAATTTGAAGGCATTCCTGTTTCAATGGTATATCTATCTGCCTTGTATTCTTGTGCTTGTAATAAAAATACGCAGCTCAAACCAATTGCAATACTGATAAATTTTTTAAGTCCCATCTATTTCTTAAAAACCAATTTAATAAATATCCTATCGTACTTTACGCCGTTTGGAATAGTTGGTACAAAGCCGCCATCAAAACAGTGCTTTTTTAATTGAAAATTTTGCAACACTGCATTGCACCCATCAGAATAATTTCTGACACTTTTTTTAAGTGGAATCCAAAGTTGATTCATAAACACGTACCCATTTAAATCAAACTTCAATTCACTGTCCCTTTTTAATTCATTCCAAAACTTCGAAAATCGTGGATCTTTGAAAAAGAGCGGCATTGTCAAACTATCTTTATAACGAACTTCTACAGTTGTATCCTTAAATTTAGGCACAGAAAGTTGATTAAGCAGAAGTTTTGAGTTGTTTAGTTGAATGTTTTTTAAATCCCTAAAACTGTACACATTCTTTTGTAACAAATCGAACGACTGCGGAAGTTCATACGGCAGAGCCCTCCCGCCTCGTTCTGTAATTTTTAAATATAAGTCATCGTCGACAATAAGTAAGTGATCGTCATAATTAAAGAACCAAACCCAAGTACCGGAGGGAATGCAAAGGGGTAGTTGAATCCCACCGATATAAGAACTAGAATCTTTGGTATAAACAAAAGTTCCGGATTGCTTCTTTTTACCGCCAGGTAGAAAAGAATACGGCGGAAGCGCAAGGCCTTTTTTTGAAAAAACCTTCAATACCACATTGGAACTGTCCAATCCTGGCGGTAACTTAATTAAATATACTTGCGCCCTGTCTAAAAGAAAAGATGGCTTTTGAGGTTTTACGCTCAAAGCCATCGTTATAAATAAAGACACCAACAAAGTTCTCATGCACTTTTTTTCTTTGGCATTCCTTTAATTCCAATGGAAAATAAAATGAATGACATCAACAAAACAATCACATAAATGATCCAAAAAGACCAGTTCTTTATTGCAACGAAAGACGGTTTATTAGAATCAAATCCAATTGAAACTATTTCTCCAATTGCATAAGGTTTGCGACTTTTAAATATTCGTAGCGGAAAATTCATTGAAAGAGACATGTATTTTTTCCCTTTGAATTCGAATGAAAGCTTGGGCCGAACCGGTCCCATTCCAACCCTACCATAGCCGATTACCTCAGCTTCAGCACTTTGCTTAAAATAGGCGGTTTGAAAATAGCTGTACAATGAACTAACCGACCAAAACAAAAAACAAAGGCCCGATACAAAACAAATAATTCGAACAAGAATAGGATGCTGAATAGTCATAGTTACAATTGTAAATTTCCAAAACTACCTGATATTGCGCCGCTCGATGCCGTTTCAAACTTATTTACACCCTTAACACTTTTGTATAATGATCCTGAAAAACTACCGCTGATTGCTCCTTTTATTGAAACAAGTGTGACCTTTCCTACCATTTTATATAGTACTCCATTTACAAAACAAGAACCTTGATCTTCTTTTCCAGTTGAAATTGTTTGTGTACTTGCCAAAAGCTTTAGAAACGGCAAGAAAATATAATCTTGTCCTGTCCCCATGTTGAAAGTTTGCACTACATAAAAACCTTTTGATGCTTTTATTATAGAAGCTTTGTTAACATAGGTTTTTCCACTGATCTCAAATTTAATGGTGCCCTGCAAAGCCTTTTCTCTCATGGCTTTTATTTTTGCGGCTGTTTCCTCCGGAGTTTGAGCTTGAACTGCAAAACTCATTAAAACAAGTATAAATAATAATGTATGTTTCATATTCCTATTTTGTGACCGTAATTTTAATTTTTATAATAACATTGTCGCTCCCTTCAACAAAGGCATAAGTAACAGAGTCGCTTACTTTCGCCAATAAAGGCTTTAACAATTGATCATGATACCGATGATTTCCACCATTATAATTTACTTTTCCGGAGGAGTTTTGCATACCTAAGTAATCATTTGAGCTATCGTCATCTACATCATTTAACCATCCAATAGCACGAATAAATGCACCTTGTTCTATATCTTCTGTTCTAAGTTTGTACTTTCTGTGAAAATCTCGACCTTGTAAGCTGGGAGTAATACCATCGGAATAACCAATGGTGGCATATCGCTTTTCTTCAATATTGAAAATGGAGTGTGAACGCCCTTCAATATCTCGCACTTCTTGATCTTTCTTCACATATACTCTCAAATCAAACCATCCGTACAACTCTAATGTATTTTCAATGGTTACACCCGACTCCGAACCGTAGATGCTTGTAACTTCGATTTCAACAGTACGGAACTGAGAGCCCAAATCAGGCGCTTGGGTTTGATTAGGATTATTCACAAATGCTACTCCTTCAGATAAGGAAAAAAACAAACTGCCCTTCTCAAACTGCTGGTACCGAGTGTATCCATTTTCAAAAATCTCAAGCTCATCAGTTTTCGGAAACCCTAGCATCGCCGAATTTTCAGCACCCCTCTTCAGCCACTCATTTCTAATTTCACCTCTTATAAAATGCGCACCGGTAGTAGGGCTAAAGTAGAGTGTTCCATTATCAAAAACCTGAAATTTTCCGGTTCTATTTGGTGTGTTCACTAGATCACCTGCCGGAAATCCCATTATGCCAGATTCATAACCCAATTCTCCCCACTTTACAGTTATTTCACCGGATGTAAAGAAAGCGGCCTTCATCTTTGGATTGTAGTAAAGCCAACCACTATTGAATCGTTGGTAGTACCCACCTCTTACAGCAGTTGGTTTTACTTCTGGAGTTTCTGCATGAGGACTTCCAAGTTTTAGTTGAGTTGATTTCTGTTGAATTAATTTCTTAGCTTCTTCCATTTGTAGGTTCAATGTAGGCTGAGCAGCTGTATTGTTCCTAGTGAACTGTGCGTAAGAAAAATGATTGACAAGAATGACCATACTAGTCAACAAATAAATTTTCATTTTCATAATCTGATGATTTTTATACTACTAACTCTATCATTCCATTCAGTATTGGCAAAGTTTACAGTGCCTGTCCAAACGGGTTTGTCGCTATGTTCAATTTGTTTCAATCCTAATATAATTCTCTGTTCGCCCTGAAAATTGGCATGTTCATACAAAACAACTTTGTAGTTTTTGGGCAATAGCAAGGAAGAAATCACATCATTCCAATCTGCTGATAATGTAGGAAACGAAAGCTCTGTTTTTCCCAGCATATCAACACTCCATCTTTTTCCTGCTAATAAGTTGTTTTCATAAAAATTTACAATAGTGCCATTGTCATTAAAAGATCTGTGCTCTCTTTCATAAGGAGACAGCGGCGTTACTTTGTTTTGAAATTGACGCAAATTCGGTTTAGAAGACGTGTCAACCGCAATTGTTTTTTGAGCCATGGTCATCAAAGAAATATTACAAAACAATGCCGTGATGATACTTTTCATAATCGTTTATTTACCTTTTGTATTAATGGTTCCTTTAATTATTTTAGTTCCGTTTGGTCCCACATAAATGGAAGCTTTATCGAAATGTTGAACTTGATTGAATTCTTTAAAATTTTGATCGCTCATGTTATCAGAAAGAGGGAAACCAAGAGATCCTGTTTCATAACCTTCCGCAGCCCAAACTGTCATGAAAACTCCCGATACAACAAAAGCCTGTTGCACCGATGGATTGTAATACACCCAGCCTTTTTCAAATCGTAAAAAGCGTCCGCCCACTCCGGCCGTTGGTCTTGGCGCCGGAGCTTCGGAATGAATAGCTCCAAGCTTTGCCTCTTTTCCTTTCCTCAGAATCAGTTGATCAATTTCCGAATTAGATAAATTTCCATTAGTAGCTTTAGGATTAAGAGGAGTTCCAACCAACTCTTTAGAATCAACTTTCTTAAAATCAATCGGTCCTTTCTCGTATTCTTCGTTTGATAAAACCGTTGTCTTTCCGGGCTTCCAGATTATCACTCCTTTTTGAAACTTGCTGATTTTTACATATCCTGCATCCATCCAACTATTGGCCGACGAACCAACAAATTTGAAATCGGCTAAATTGCGTTCATCAGTGATGGGCAAGCCCAACCTAAAAAGCTTGCCTGTTTTTTGTGACATGAAGGTTTTTAAAATATCTCCTTGTACAACGTATGCTGCGTTATTGTATCCGAACATTTTGGCTTCAACAAAATCAGTTACATATGTTTTATTATCTGAATCCCAAGTACTTCCAATACTTGTTGGACTTCCTAACCACTTGAATTGGTCCCATTTCTTTCTCATTGGAATTTGATTTATTCCCGGAGTTTGTGGATCAACGCTTAGATAAACTCCGTAGTCACCTTGGTCCTTTTTCATTCGAAGAACCTTATGATAGGGTATCTGGTCAATAAAACGATCATTGTTTATTTTAGGAAGTACTTCTTGGAGATTTACAGCGGCATTGGCAAGACTGGGCTGAATGATAATCCGGTATCTTCCAAAAAGGTCATTCTTACTTGACATTTCAGCAATTAAAGGCGCCAATGGATCAGCGGTATTCAACTTATCAAATGGCAGTTTTTGAATTTCGATTGAATTAGCAGGCACATCAACCTTTTCCAAAACCGGGAGTCCTTTTGATAACAATTTCTCGTAAGCTCCTTCGAAACGCAATTTTATCTTATCAGGGTCTTCATTGTCCCACTCATACAAATACAGATCCAACACAATCAAACCGCTCGAGCCCAGATACATCGGAATCTCATCTTTAAAATAGGTTCCTCCTGCATCTATACCGCCCATATAGCTCCTTCCCGGAACCTTCATCGTTCCCTTGTATTGGCCATCGCAAAAAGAATTGACGATCATAAAAATTTCGTCACTTCCACTTCCATCTTCTGTTTCTGAAAAACAGTGTATACCGTTCAAATGAACCGCTACTTGTGCATTGAGTGGCCTAGAAAGCCACAGAAAAGTTAGTACTAATAGATACTTTAGTTTCATTGTTTACAGGAATTATACTCATTAATTATTTGAAGCAATACTGTTCTTCTTCTCAATTCACTATTGTTTGCAAGAAATGGGTAGAAATAGTCGCGATGCTTCGATTTAATTTTTGCAGCGAGTTCGGGGCAATCAACAACAATAGCAGCCATCTTATCATCAAAATTGGGAGTGAATTTGGCGCTTTCCGCATTGTATATCTCTCTTCGTTGGCTATTGGGCAATTGCAAGAAGAACTCAGTGATCTTCTCCATTTTTCCCGTTGTTGCATTCTTAAACATTTTCTCATGTTCAAACATTGCCATTCTGCCGTTCTCTGCACTCAGCCTCTTAACCAAACGCAATGCATCGCCACCCCAAAACTGACTCCCAATTAATAGCTTTACCTGATATACACTTCCATTCATGTATATCGATTGTATATCCTCAATAAAATAATCTCGATATTGATTTGTAGCCCCCTCTGAAAATTGTATTCGTGCTACTGAACTGTAATCATCAAAGGTTCGTACAGCGATCTTACCATTGATTTGTCGACCATCAATTAAGTATAAAGAGGCTGGCTGCCCCAACATACTATTAGGAGAGCTATAATACGGGGTGTTGCATGCACCAAAAATGACAAAAAATAATAAGGCGAGAACCGATTTCATATCGACGAATTGTTCAGTATCAAAACTATTCATCAACAACTCGCTTTCAATCCCTCAATCGGGTGAGAGATTCCCAATACTTATTGAAAACAATTGATCATAGTCAATAAAATAGCCGCAGCTATGCTGCGGCTTACAAAATATAGTTTAAGCTTGTTAAAAATTCTACTCTTCTATTGGTTAAACACCAACTCTACAAACGCCCTCACCCCAACAATAAATCCGCTCTCATCCAAGTAAAAATCAGGCGTATGGTGCGGTGCAGCCTCCTCGGGCTTTTTACCTTTGGGCAGTCCCCCTAGCATAAACAACATTGCGGGCGCTTTTTGTCCGAAATAAGAAAAATCCTCTGAGCCCGTAATCCAAGGAATGATTTTTACATTATCGGCACCGGCAGCACGCGCCAATGCAGGAGCTGCTTTCTTACACAAATCAACATCATTCACTGTAACCAAAGTTGACGTGTTTATTTCTACCGTAGCTGTAGCGCCGGCACTCTCTGCAATTGCTTTAGCCATTTTGCGCATACTCGCATGCGCATCCAATCGCATTTGTTCATCCAATGCTCTCAAGCTTCCAACAATCTCCGCCGTTTCCGGAATAATATTGCTGCGAACACCTGAATGCAAAGAACCTACTGAAATTACCAATGGCGCTTTGGTTAGATTTGATTGTCGACTCACAATTGTCTGCAAATTCTGAATGATCTGGGCTGAAACCATGATAGGATCTACTCCTCCCCACGGCATCGAGCCATGACTGCCTTTGCCTTTCACAACAATCTTGAACATATCGGCTGAAGCCATTGCTGCACCCTGCGCATAACCAATGGTGCCTACCGGTTGGGCTGCACTCATGTGCAAGGCATACATCTTATCAATCTTCGGATCATCCATCACATTTTCTTTCAACATGGTTTCTGCACCACCCGGACCCCCGTTTGGATTTCCCTCCTCTGCGGGTTGAAAGAAAAACACCACGGTTCCCGGTAGCTGCGATTGTACTTGCTTAAGGGCATATGCAGTTGCCAGCAAAATGGCAGTATGAGCATCATGACCACAAGCGTGCATCACACCCACTTTCTGACCGGCATAATCGGCTGTCACTTTTGAAGCAAAAGAAATGGGGGCACGTTCAGTTACGGGTAGCGCATCAATATCAGCACGAATTCCAATAACCGGTCCCGGCTTACCACCTTTTAATATTGCAATCACTCCGGTTTTTGCCACCGGATACTTTACGGATAGTCCGAAACTCTTCAAACTGTCTGCAATAAGCTTTCCGGTATTCATTTCTGCGAAACTCAGTTCCGGATTAGCATGTAAATACCGACGCCACTCAATCAGTTTGGTTTCCAATTCGGGATAGATCTTTGTGAGCTTGGCCGGAGTTTGTGCATTCAACATGCTTGATGATAACACAGCTAATGCAATTAGTGCAACTAATTTTTTCACGAGTAGTATATTTCAGTTATTTAATAATAGTAGGGATTACTTTCCGCTGAGTACAATTTCAACAAAGGCTTTTACGCCTACAATAAAACCAGATTCATCTAAATAAAAATCAGGCGTATGATGTGGGCCGGCTTGATCAGGCGTTTTACCGGGAGCCAATCCGCCCAAACTAAAAAAGAAAGACGGCGCTTTTGTTCCATAGAAAGAGAAATCCTCCGCTGCTGTTGTCCAAGTACTTTCAATTACTTTATCGGCACCGGCAGCGCGCTTTAAAAATTCAGGAATTTTTTTAGACAGTTCCAGGTCATTATAATTAACCAATGTTTGCGTTACAATATCAATGCTGGCTTTCGCACCCATACTCTCAGCAATGGCAGGTATCATCTTTTTCAAACTGGCATGAACCTCCAATCGCATTTGCGGATCCAACGTTCGAATAGTGCCCAACATTTCTGCTGTTTCGGGAATGATATTCGAGCGAACGCCGCTGTGAATGGAACCAACCGAAATAACCACCGGTGCTTTTGTTAAGTTAGACTGGCGGCTTACAATGGTTTGAATATTGGTCATGATTTCTGCGGAAACCATTATTGGATCAACTCCTCCCCAAGGCATGGAACCATGGCTTCCTTTCCCCTGAACACTTATTTTGAAAAGATCAGAAGAAGCTTGTGCAGCACCTGGTTTATAAGCCAACATTCCTGCAGGCATTCCTGAAGCCATGTGCAAGCCATACATTGCTTGAATTTTGGGATCATCCATTGCACCTTCTTTTATCATCAACGGTGCGCCACCTTCTTCACCTGTTGGTGCACCTTCTTCTGCCGGCTGAAAAAAGAAGACCACGGTACCAGGTACTTCAGATTGAATTTGTTTCAATACTGCGGCTGTTGCCAACAAGATGGCCGTATGTGCATCGTGGCCGCATGCATGCATTACTCCAACATTTTGTCCGTTGTACGTTGAAGTTTCTTTCGAAGCAAATGGAACTAGCGTTCTTTCAACAATGGGAAGCGCATCAATATCGGCACGCAAACCAATTACAGGACCCGGCTTTCCTCCTTTTAAAACCGCCACCACACCTGTTTTTGCCACAGGATATTTTACTTGCAATCCAAGCGCAGTTAAAGTATCTGCAATGAATTTTCCCGTTTTAAACTCTCGATTGGAAAGTTCAGGGTATTGGTGGAAATGTCGTCTCCATTCAATCATCCTTCCTTCAACTTTTTTATACAATTGTGGAAGTTCTTTGGAAACACCTTGAGCAGAAGAAACAATGGCAAGGAACAAAAAGAAGGGAAGCAGTGTGTATTTCATTCCATTAGTTTTAGTGCTCTCAATTTACAGAATTATATGAAGTAAAATTTACAATTGTAGTTTGAACAATTAATAAAAGCAGGAAACAAAACAGTTGGTATCTTAGATGCATGCAAAGCAGAAGAGATTTTGTCAAAAACATAAGTCTAGCCGGAACAGCCGTTTCCCTATTGCCAAATGCAGATCCAATTTCTACTAAAGCGAATTACCGCATTCTCTTCCAAGGAGATTCCATCACCGATGGAAACAGAACCCGAAACAACGACTGGAATCATGTAATGGGTCACGGCTATGCTTACATTGCTTCGTCAAAACTTTGGTACGACCATCCAAATGAGTCTCTTCAAATATTCAACAGAGGCATCAGCGGGAACACCGTTGGCGATTTACAAAAGCGTTGGCAAGACGACACGATCGCCCTTGAACCAACGATCCTAAGCGTTCTTATCGGAATCAATGATGTATATGCATTGCTGAATGGATATGGAGAGCCAATAACAATATTTGAAGAACGTTACAGCAGCCTTCTTGCAGAAACCACAGCAAAAATTCCGGAAATAAAACTTATATTGATGGAGCCTTTTATTTTACCGGTAGGTCAGGTGTTGAAAGAATACGATCGATGGAGAGAACCTACTCTTGAGCGGGCTGCTATTGTTAAAAACTTAGCGAAAGAATTCAAGGCTGTTTTTATTCCCTTGCAATCGTTGTTCGATGCAGCGCTAAACAGAGCCGCTGCTAATTATTGGATTTGGGACGGCATACACCCAATGCCCGCAGGTCATGAACTTATTGCAAGAGCTTGGTTAAAAGCCGCTAAACCATTATTGCCATTTATTAAATAAGCTGATATGAAAAATGTAAAGTTCGTTTTGTTGCTCGCCCTAAGTTTTGTGACCAGTCAATTCACATTTGCTAACGGAAAAATTGAAGGGCGTTGGGATATTTCTATTTATGCAAGCGACCGTGTTCGTCCATCTTGGTTAGAAATTTCTCATTCAGGAATTAAAACACTGGTAGGACATTTCGTTCACGATGGCGGAAGCGCACGTCCTATTTCAGAAATATTTGTAGAAGGAAATAAATTTCATTTCTCTATTCCTCCTCAATGGGAAAACATAAACAAGCCACTGGTAATGGAAGGCGTTTTTGAAGGCGACAGTTTAAAAGGTACCATCCTATATCCTATCGGAGAAAAATGGGAGTTTGTTGCCAAGCGTGCACCAGACTTAATCCCCGCTAAAGAACCGGTTTGGGGAGCTCCAATTAAACTATTTAATGGAAAAGATCTTACCGGATGGGAACCTATGGGAAAAAACAACCAATGGATGGTAGAGAAGGGAGTGCTAAAAAGTCCAAAGTCGGGCGTTAACATTCGCAGTTCAAAGACTTTTACCGATTTCAAATTACACATCGAATTCCGTTATCCTGAAGAAAGCAATAGTGGTGTTTATTTGAGAGGTCGTTATGAAGT
Organism: Chitinophagaceae bacterium UBA3961; assembly: GCA_002385265.1. Classification (GTDB taxonomy): domain Bacteria; phylum Bacteroidota; class Bacteroidia; order Chitinophagales; family Chitinophagaceae; genus Endoryza; species Endoryza foliicola. Next base: position 7,810 of record DGDD01000110.1, on the reverse strand, counting down.
TCAAGTAAACGATGCAAAAGGGCATGAACCAAACGTGGGAGAATTAGGAGCAATCTATGGCTTTATCAAACCATTGTATCAAGTAGCGAAAGCGCCCGGAGAATGGCAATCGTATGATATTACTATTGTTGGACGCATTGTAACTGTTATTGCAAATGGGAAAACAGTGATTTACAAACAAGAAATTCCGGGCATTACAGGTGGTGCTATTGATAGCAATGAAGGCTTACCCGGACCCATCATGATGCAAGGAGATCATGGTCCTATTGAATACCGTAACATTGTAATCACTCCCGCCAAATAGCAAACGTCTCCTCTTAATATCTGATCGATAGGAACACTCCTCAAGGTTTGTTTCTATCGATTTTTTTTGCAATGAAGTCAATAATGCTTTTAAGAATAACCACTATTAAATAGCAGGCTCCTTCCAAACCATAGATCCAGTCGAAAGGTGTTCCCCATTAGCAGACCGAAGGTCTACACAAAAGAAGACCGAAAACTAGAACAATACCCCCATTTCAATCTGTCTCCATTCTTAATTATTAATTCTTACTTATTAATTAACTGACCGGATTAAACATCTGCAATTTCTTCACTCTCACAAAGTTTGCAAGCGTAAAGCAGTACGTATGAAATTCGTTCTTTAAGAAGTCTTCCGGATCCAAATGTGTACATTGGAAAAACTGATATTCTTTCTTAAACGGATGATAGGTGATGGCCAAGTCTGAGCCGGACTTATGTTGGCCGGGCAAATGAAGAAAATATGGAATGGCCAAGTGATGTGTAATACCCAACATTTCGGCAGTAGCACTATAGGGTATATAATGAACCAAAGTAGACATCAATCCCTCTTTTTGTAAAATGAACTTATAATGATCAAGCGCTGCCTTTATCACATCTGTAAATACGTAAGAAGGATTGTACTCCGAAATATCTAACCAACGCTCTTTTGAAGGATCGTAGAACTCTAGGGTTTCTCGATTCATAGTGAGCTTGTAATCGAAGGCGGGCAATCCGGGTACAAAGTATCCGGGATAGAAATATTTCATCCCAATGCTTTTGCAATACTCCATCTTCAAATAGATCAAATACTTTCCAAGACTATACTTCGCATAGGCGGGATCGTAGAAGGATGTAATACCTGCGGCCGATTCTTGTCCTAGGTCAAACACGCCCGCGCCAATCATTTTATCGCCATCAAAAACAGAAACAGTATAACTCCTAAAGCGATTCCTTTTTTTATCTCCAAACAATACTTGATCCAAATCGTCTATTCTATCTTCCGGCAATGGGGCACGATACTTTGCGTAGAGTTCATCAAAGGGCTCGGTTTTTTCAAACGGCATGATGGAAACTCTAAAGTTCTTGTTTCGTTTCGCCAGAGATTTAAAAGTGCTGTTCGCTTCAAAGTCTGTCAATCTATTTCTCAGCCATAAAGTAGTATACGGCTGACCATATTTGTGTATCGAGTGCGTTGTGAAAATGGTTTGCTGCATCCGAAACCACCCTCGTTCCAGATAGTCATCCAGATCTTGGGGAGGCATATCGAATATTTGATGCACTGATGTAAGCATTGGGGTAGAAGATACGTCTGTTATATTAATATCCGTAATTTTTTTAGATATCCAATAGAATGTTTAAGAGCCGGTTGGGATTTAC
>DGDD01000110.1:0-5867 GCA_002385265.1 Chitinophagaceae bacterium UBA3961 | reverse complement strand
TCCAATAGAATGTTTATGAGCCGGTTGGGATTTACCCAAAAACCGGCTCTAAACAATTGATATTAAATATTTTAATTATCCGAAAGGCTGCTCAATAGAAACGCTTTGTTGAGTGAAAAACTTGGGGCCCGAAGGAGTAACATATAAGCAGTCTTCCAATCGAATCCCAAACTCTCCGGGGATCGAAATTGTAGGCTCATTGCTGAAGCACATACCGGCTTGTATTGGCGTTTTATTCCCTTTTACAAAGTTGGTCCATTCATGGCCCTCCATTCCAATTCCGTGCCCTGTGCGATGCGGCAATCCGGGTAATCCGTAGTTCTTACCATAACCCGCTTTCTCAATAACGGCTCTAGCTGCGGCATCAACCACTTCACAAGGTGCTCCAATTTTTATGGCATTAAAAGCTGCATTTTGCGCTTCCAGTTCTAAGTTCCACACCTCAATTTGTCGGGCAGTGGGTTTACCACAAACGATGGTTCTGGTAATATCTGATGCATAGCCTTCAACACTAGTGCCGCCGTCAATCAAAACGATATCTCCTTCCTGAATTACCTGCGGAACAATACTTCCATGCGGCATAGCAGAATACTTACCAATTGCAATCAATGCACCACCACTATAACCCAACTTTCTGAAAGCCGCTCCCAAATTAGCATTCAGCTCTCCTTGCTTCATGCCTGGTTTGATGGATGAAAAAGTAGCTTTGTATGCTTCAATGGTAACATCATTTGCTTTCTGCATGAGCGCCAATTCTGCTGGCGACTTGATCATTCTACATCCTGCTGTTACTGGAGTAGCGTCTACCACTTTAAAATCGGGCGCAGCCAATTGAACGCCATTAGCAATGAAGAAACGAACTCGTTCTTCCATACCAATACGCTTGTATTTAACACCTCTGCTTTTAATTACATCAACGATCAGCTTATAAGGACTCTCATGTTCTTCCCAACAACGCACATCATCTCCAAAAACAGGATTGATCAATTCTTTTGCTCGGTCCTCTTCAAACTTCGGACAGATATAGGCGATGGCTCCTTTCGCGGGAATTACCAATCCAAAGGTGCGCTCGCTTTGACCCCAGCGCATTCCGGTGAAATAAACACTGCTGGTAGTTCCTTCTATAAAGATCCCATCGATCTTATTCTTTTCCATTAACTCCTGAGCACGTGCAATTCTTTTTTTCCGCTCCTCTACAGTAATGGGCTCTACCCCATCTGTCATAGGTTTCAAGTTTTCTATTACAGAAGGAACATCGTATTCTTCTGAAGACTTAAATGATGACCCTGTTACCAAAGCGCCGCCAGATAAAGCGGCCATTCCAAGAAATTGTCGACGTGAACTCATAAGTTTTAATTGAACTGGGAATTTACAGAACATCTATTGATATTCGTTGATCAATTTTACGATTTACACAAATGGTTCTGTAGCTTGTTGAACCAACCCGTGATTCTATAGAAACAACAAAACGCTCTTCTTCTTTTGCAAGAACAAAAACAGCCTTGCTTTCCCCAGCCATTATATTCGCTATACTTTTATTTTCTTAGGTTCTCTGATATCCCTTGTTAACCTTCTCACGAACCAATTTATCTTTTTCTCTCACCGCAGTTGCTTCATCCGGGAAATTTTTCACTTGGGTTTGCCCCTTCGATCCTAGTTTTCCAAAGCGAACCAAAAGCTTTGTTCCTTGCAAACTGACCTCCCAAAACTTTGATTTGCCCTCTTCTTCTGCAACATATCGTTCCCAGTTCTCAGTAGAGGCATCTTCTGTTTTCGCTACCTTGACTACAAAATCCGATAACGCCGGTTTCGACAACTCTTCATTAGAATCATTTTTCAGCGCTTCATCAATTTTCTGCAACACCTTCGAAGGATCCTGCAACCAGTCCTTGGCAAAAATTTGCAAACACTTCCAACCAAAACTCCTTAACAAGGCCGGACGCTGAAAATATTGCTCTACAATATTCTCGTTGTTATAATGAAAATCATCATCAATCAGCACCGTTAAAACATATTTATCGGCACCCGGCTCTCGAATGGCGATACTTGCTTTAAAGTCAGATTGACCTACATGTGTTGCTACATCCCATCCTGCCAACTCTAGAGCTTTCTTCAATGGATCTAAAACCGCTGTATACAATCGAGTTGATTGAGTAGATTTTTTGTTCAACACCAAACCATCCAAAATTTGCCGCGCCATTCCTAGCTCCCCTTTACTCACCGATGCTGCGTAGTGTAAGAATCGCTTGAAGTAATTCGCACCCTCATTGTATTCATTAGTGATATGATGATGCTGAATACTGCTTACCACGGCCATATGCTTCTTTGCTCTACTAAACAACACATTCAACCGCTTCTCACCACCCTTCTTATTTATAGGACCGAAATTCATGATCATTCTCTTGTTGGCATCAAAGCCATAACAAACACTCATAATAACGATGTCGCGCTCATCACCTTGAATATTTTCCAGATTCTTCACAATCAATCCAACAAATTGATCCTGCTCAGTTCTATCGTAGGCTTCTTCTAATAGCTGTTCAAACTCGCGATCGGTAGCCGCCAAATCGGTAAGCGCATCTTCTATAGTTTGTTGCTGTTCTTGGCTAAAAGCCACAATTGCAATACTTTCTTCCCTTTTTCGCTTCAACAAATCTCTCACCATATGTGCAATGTATTTCGCTTCATCCAAATTGGCGCGTTTCTCATAAATACTCTTGGGCAGGTAGTGATAACTAATACTTCTATCAAACAAAGCATCCGTATTTATTTGCGCGGCATCCTCAACAATTAGTTCTTTTAATTCCTTCTGGTGAACCGCCGTATCGGGTATGGTTAACAATCCCGCTTGATAAAAAGCATGGTTACTGTAACTGATCAAAGTTTCATAATGACTTCTATAATGCCAACTCAACATAGAAGAGGGAAGCTTTCTGGCACCCTGAACCAACAAACTATCAGCATCATCTGATATTACTTCATCTTCATCCATGGCCAGCGTGTTGGAAAGATCATCGGGATCTTCCGCCTTTGTAGAAAAGAAGTTGGTAGGCGGCATTTGTTTGTCGTCTCCTACAATAATCGATTGTTGACTTCTAAACAATGCAGGAATACCTTCTTCCAAGGTAATTTGGCTGGCTTCATCAAATATTACTACATCAAAAAACTTTTCATCGAGGGGCAGACTATCACTCACACTTAAAGGACTCATCAACCAAACTGGTTTGAGGTCTTTCAATACCAATCCACTCTCTTTAGTAGCCAATTCTCGAATGCTTTTATAGCGCATAGACTTTCCAAACTCGTTTTCCAAAAGCTTTCTTCCTTCATTGTAATCTTTCTTAAACTGACGCTCTTCCGTATTCAACTGGCTAATGGCGGTATTACTCTTTTCAATATTGTGATGAAAGTTCTTTCGAATAGAAGCGCGTATATACAAAGCGTTCAATTGCATCAACTGCTCATAGGCGGCTTTGAGTTTTTGAACCGAACGCTCTACTACCAGCATGTCTGTACTTTGAAACATACGGTCGGCCTGCAAATACTGCTGATAACTGTAGGATGCCACAAGCGCCTCTAGTGCCGTTGGCTCCAAAGGAATTTTAGCCAATGCATACTGAACATTCTGAGGTAATTGTGATACTTGCTTTAAAATGGGAAGCATCTCCATTACCGATTCAGCATTCATCTCAATGCTTTCCAACAAATCACCAAGCTGCGCTAATGGTTGTTCCTTAAACTCAAATAACAACTGCTGCAAATCCAACTCTAACTTGTTCAACTGTTGTTGCAAACCTTCTAAGGCGAGAACAGTTTTTTCACCGTCGGTTCGATTCATTAAATAATCGAGTTCCGGATCGCCCTTCTTTTTTCGTAATTGCTCTATTCCTAAATAGGCAGTATCGATATGAGATAATCGGTACTTTTGTTCTAGTCCCTGTTTTATGCTTTCTGTTTTTGCCGTTCTATCGTGCCATTCCTTAAGCTGCGTAAGAACTTCGGTAAACCTTGGCTTTACCGTATGTTGATTGAAATCATACGTTTCTTGAATTTGTTGTTTCAACTTTCGCCAAGCACCACTGAAAAAACTGAACAGCTTTCCTTCTTTATCGCTTGCTAAGCGCAACGCTTCTTCAACCTGAGTACGATTCCATTTTTCCTTCCAATTTGCCGCATGCTCCAAAGCCTCTTGTTGATCTTTCTTGGCTTTTTGGTATCCGGAATAGTCGTTTTCGAACCCCTTAGAAGCAAAACTATTTGCATCAATCAAATCCATTTGACCGGTTTGAGCCAGCGGCGCCAATAACACCGCATCTTGAACCAATCCTTTCAACTTTTGAAACTCGCTAGTAAACACAGCGTCTAACTCAACCTTATCAGAAACTTGTTGAATTTGTTGCAGCACGCTTCTACATTGCGATGCAATAGTTTCAATTAAATGAATTGGCCGATCTTCTGTCCAGAGTTTTGTTTTTATTGCGCCAAAAGGATGCTCACTAAATATGGGCTCTGCACCCAGATCTTCGAGCGCTTGGGCTAAATTCTTAATCACTTCTCCTGAGGCTTTCCACTGAGCATAATCTGGCAAGCGTTCTTTTTCGCTTGCTTTCATTGCAAAGTTGGGCACTTGCATGCTCACGAGTCTATCAATAAAAGCGCGCAAGCTCATTCCTATAGTTGCAGGCTCTTTAAGATGATTCAAATGAAAATGTTTCAACAAGCCAATATGCTCATTGATCTCCGCTAACACTTCATTTCTCTTTGAAACGATCTCTGCATACTGCCACTGTTTGGTGCTGAAATCTTCATAGGTTTCCTTCAAGCCCATTATGAAAGACTTCTTATCATTCTGACTGTCGTGAATATAACAACACAGCTCATCGAGTCCTGCTTGTTTCAATCGATGAAACACAACATCGAGTGCCGCTCTTTTCTCGCATACAAACAATACTGTTTTTCCTAACGCGAGGTAATCGGCAATTAAATTGGTAATTGTTTGGCTTTTACCCGTACCCGGAGGACCCTGAATGATATAGCTTTTGCCGGTTCTGCTATTCAGTATTGCCTTTGTTTGAGTAGGGTCTGCGGTTATCACATGGTGCCAATGTTCAGGTTCGTCTAAAGACACAGAATCCAATTCATACTTTTTAGGCTTTTCGCTGAACAATTCTTCAAACACCTCATGCACGCGACCCTCGTCTACCATAGAATTGTAATCGCGCACCAAACTCATCTTCTTATAGTTGAAATTCCCCAACACCATATTGCAGGTATCAAAGTCCCAACTATAAGGATTGCTGTCGCTTTCCATTAATTCATACAGCTCTTTTTTTTTCACGGCATCGCCCGCCATATTGGAGGCTTGCAGTTTTATAGCATCGTCAATTAGGTATTGTAAGAAACTTGAATTGGGCTCCACTCTTTGCCGATACAGCTCTAATCCCAAGGGCCTATAGTGTTGGGCATCATAGCTATACTCAACATCCAAATAGCTATTGGTTCTTTGACCTTTGGGCCGAAGTCTTCTTTTAAAATTGGTAACCGTTTGACGGGCAACCGAATGAATCAATCGAATTCTGGGTTTATCGATGTACTTTAATTGAATCCCTTGATTTGCACCATCAATTTGTTTTTTGATGAGTTGATAAAAGCTTTCAAGCTTCATTTCATCGAGATCAACAAAATCAGGCAATTGAATTCCGTATAGATCTCTCAACTGATTGGCCAATACGGGGTTTACTTCTGCAGTATTGTCGAGCACTTCTAATACGTAATGATCTTCTTTAAGCTTTTTGTTCTTCTTCAATGCAACTGAAACCAAAAGCAGCGGACTTTGTATTCGCTCTTCTATATCTTCTTTCAAATTA
>DGDD01000055.1 GCA_002385265.1 Chitinophagaceae bacterium UBA3961 | reverse complement strand
CTGCGTTGCCGCTGCGACCGCTGTGGCGCCGCGGTGAAAAAAGCATCAGGATTTAAGGATTAAAGGATACGTGAAGATGAGAGGCTTTGCGACCTCTTCGCGAACTTCGCGGACTTTGCGGTGAATAAAATATTTAAAATAATTCTGAACAATACAACGAGTGCCGTGTTATTTATGTATTGAATTTTCATGTTGGTTGTTTTAAGGGTTAAGAAAGATCCTCTGTCAGAGCAGGCAGGGGATCTTGTTTTTATGGCAGTTCGGTGGATTGGCTTATTTTTGAAAGGTGAGATTGGTTGTTACCTTCATATTAACCTGTTGTGTTCAGGTAAGTATATCCCAAACATTGGGAGGTAATTCTAATTTTTCATTTGCAAAAACCCCTGCATCTCCTCGAATTACCGCTTTGGGTGGCTACTCGGTTGTAGGCGACTCAAAAGATGTGGACGGCCTGTTTCAGAATCCGGCCTTGTTACATCCTTCTCAACATCAATGGATCAACAGCTCCTTTCAAGTTTTTCCTGCAGGCATCAACACCTATCAACTAAGTTCAGCCCTCTACAGTCCCAAATTGGAAACGGTATTTGGTATTGGCATTCATTATTTTAGGTACGGAACGATTACATCTACTGATGCAGCGGGTACTATATATGGAGAAATACATCCGAATGATTATGTGGTTCAGTTGTCGGCTTCCCGATCGTACGCGAATAAATGGCGTTATGGATTGAGTATGAAGATACTACATTCATCATATGGCTTTTACCGTGCAGCGGGTTTAGGGATGGACGCCGGGCTGACTTACACTGATACTGCACATGGTTGGCAAGTTGGTTTTGCTTTACAGAATATGGGTGCAGTTTTGAAGCCGTATCAAGGAACCAATGCCACCGAATTGCCATTTGACATAAAAATGGGGGTATCTAAAAAATTGTTGAACGCTCCGATTAAATTCTTCCTAAACGCTCAACAAATACATCGGTTTAGGCTCGACAGTTCGGATATTGCGCCCAGTAGTGTAAATGGAATCATGGATAATTTCATGCGACATTTTAGTTTAGGAACACAAATATTTTTGGGAGATAAAATTGAAATTAGTGCGGGTTATAACTATCTTCGTCGTAAGGAACTGAATATTGGCAGAGGGGGAAATGGTTTAAATGGATTTTCTTTGGGTATAGGCCTGATATTAAAGAAGTTAAACATACAGTACTCCCGAACCAATTACCAAAGTAATGTAGCAATCAACCACTTTGGCGTCCTTTTTACTTACGCTGATTTCACAATTAAGAAGACAAAAAGGTAAGAGACCGAAAATTTACCTAGACATTGATGCAACGCAACACCTCTGACAACCATCTGTTTATAGAGATATAGCAACCTTGTAATTGAACGCAAATGATACGATTGGTTATTGTAGATGATCATCGGCTCGTTCGCGAGGCTTGGAAATTATTACTAAGCCGAGATGAGCGTATAGAAGTAATCGCTGTATGTGAGAGTGGTGAACAAGCCGTATCCACCGCAGCTGAATCTAAGCCCGATGTAATGATGATGGACATCACGATGGAACCTATGAATGGAGTGGAAGCAACCCGTGCCATTCGTGAGTTTAATACTACTATTAAGATTATTGGAGTTTCAGTGCATTCCGACCTGGCCCATGTAAACGCAATCATGAGCGCAGGAGCCAATGCATATGTTACCAAAAACTCTTCCAGCGAGGAAATGATACACGCTATCAACCAAGTAATGGAAGGAAAAACATATATCTGCCGTGAAATTCCCGGCTATGATGTGGCTTCCTAGGAAACCAAGGAAGCCATTTCTTTTTCTAATTTGAAAGCCTCGCGAGGGGTTAATCCCAACAATTGGAACATCGCTTGGTCTTCTTCAAAACTAGGGTTAGGTGTAGTTAATAATTTCTCACCGGCAAATATTGAATTCGCTCCAGCCATAAAACACAAAGCCTGCTCAGCTAGGTTCATCGCCGTTCTTCCTGCACTCAAACGGACCATTGCTTTAGGCATTAATATGCGAGCTGTGGCAATCATTCTTACCATATCCCAAACGTCTACTCGTTGGTTATTCGCCAAAGGTGTTCCATCAACAGGAACCAAGGCATTTACCGGTACACTTTCAGGATGCTCGGGCAGTGTAGCTAATGTATGAAGCATTTTAATTCTGTCTTCGTGTGTTTCACCCAAACCAATAATACCCCCGCAGCATACTGATACCCCGGCTTTTCTCACATTGTCGAGTGTTTTCAATCGATCATCATAGGTTCTTGTTGTGATGATCTCACCGTAATATTCGTTGGATGTATCAAGATTGTGATTGTAAGCATACAAGCCGGCATCGGCTAATTTTTGCGCTTGCGATTCTGTGAGCATGCCTAAAGTGCAACATACTTCCATTCCCAATTCATTCACCCCTTTTACCATGTCTAACACACGATCAAAATCGCGGTTATCTCTCACTTCTCTCCATGCTGCTCCCATACAAAAACGTGTAGAACCGGCTTCTTTAGCTTTTTTCGCATATTCAAGAACGGTATCTTTCTGCATTAAAGGTTGTACAGTTACATCTGTATGATAGCGAGCGGCTTGAGGGCAATAGGCGCAGTCCTCACTACAACCACCTGTTTTAATAGACAACAACGTACATACTTGTACTTCTGCTGTTTGTTGATTGTTTCTATGAACAGTAGCGGCTTCGTATACAAGTTCTAATAAAGGCTTATTATAAATATCTTTAATTTCTTCGATGGTCCAATTGTTTCTCATGCCGCAAAGATAAGAGAGCGGGTGGAAATTTATAATTAACAATTAATAATTAATAATGAAACGGCCGGGGTAATTAATAATTAATAAGTAATAATTAATAATTGAACAGCCGGCAGTCAGGTTGATTGAATATCAAGGGCTAAATTGTCTAAATCCGTATTGATTTGTGTATCCTTTGGTCAAAAAAATGCGAATTCTCAGGTTAATTTTCGGTCGTAAAAATTTTCAATCAGTTTACTCTACCGCAAAGTAACTAAGTGCGCAAAGGTTCGCAACGAAAATCGCTGCGAGCTTGTCCTTAGCGGGCCGAAGGCCCAGTCGAAGGACGCTGCGCCGCTGCGTTAAAAAAAATAATCAGAGTGATTAAAAACGGGGGTTAATCTGGTATTCCGTAGTCAAAAAAGAACTTCAGAAGGACAAACCCTTTGTGCCCCGGCTGTTTCAATTCTTAATTCTTAATTCCCATCTCCCTTCTTATCCACCAAAAAATAACTACTATCCTTCAATAACGGGTAATTCGCGTTGAACATTTTATTGAACACTAAGCGGAATTGATTAACACCCGTTATGGAGTCATAAAACATACTTGTTTGATGATCAGGAAAATAAACTGCATTCAAATTGCGGAAAAATGCTTTCTTGTTTTGCAATTCACGGTTTCTATAACCATGATCACTCATCAGAATCACTACGGCTTTCGGATCGTTTTTTCGAATCGATGCAAGCAACGATTTTATCTTCGTGTTCGTGTATATTAAGTATTCAAGATAGGCAGGAGCCGGGTTCGATTTATACTCCGTCATTACCAATTCCTGCGATTTTAATTCCCCTTTTTTATTGTAGAAATAAGGAGAGTGTGGCATATAAAAATGACCGTAAACAAAGAATGGCTTTTTCGGATGCGATTCTGAGAGAGCAGTGATTTTTTCGTGAAACTCAATATTGTTGTCACGATGACGGAAGTAGTAATTTTTGTCGAACCATTTGAATGGGATCTTCGTCATCAATAACCACCCAATGTCCTTGTTCATTTGTGCAAACAAAGTTCTGTCGGAAATCAATTTTGTTTTTAATGGAAGAAAGCTTTGTTCCACCATCGAGGGGTTTCCGGCTAAATCAAACACAGAATAATTAATGATCTCATATCCCTGCATGTCTAAGTACTTGATCACTTCATTGTCTCTTATCAACAGAGTAGTATTCGAATAGTCCTCTGCAGAAATACGGTTGATGTTTTTAATGCCATCGATATAACTCATGTTGAGGATCGACGACATCGAGAACGGAGTGAAATTATAATTAGAATTGCTGTGGCGTTGTATCTGGAATTCTTGTTGAATTAGGAAGCTGTCTAAGTCGTTATCGAAATTGTATTCTTCTTTTAACGAAGTTGAACCGGCGTATTCGTCGAATAATAAAAAGTAGATATTGGGTTTGGCGCAGGTGTCGCAGGGTTTTTGTTTATTCTCTTGTGTGAATGTATAAACGGAGAGTCCTTCGTCTTTTTGAGTGATTGATTTGTAAATGCCTATTCCGGTGTCGGTTAAAATGTAGATCAAGAACAAGGCATTCAAATAAACACTAAACTTATTGAAAGGCTTAGAGGTTCTTTTTAAAAAGATGAACAGGAGGATCAACAAAACCAGGGCAGTGCCAAGCAGAATGCTATACCTGCTTAAGAAAGCAAGCGCCGGAGTGGTTTTCAAGAATTCATGAATGGCTCCAAAAAAGAAAAAGAAAGACATCCAGAAAGTGGTAACCAACGATGCTTTGGTCCAACTCTTAAAAAAGATATAGGAGAACAAGGTAATTACAAGAGCCATTCCCAAATAAGAACCCAGCAATAGTAATGCCTCGTAAGGATCAATGAAGCCCCAGTTCTCTACAAATCCATGCAGCACAAAGAATACAGGTAATAAAAAAAGATACAGCGGATATTTTTTGATGAAGCCGAGCATGTGCTATTTTCTTTTCAAAGAGTATAAAATACGATCCGTTCCGGGAACGAGGGCTGATTTTTCGATGGTGTAGTAGTTGGCAAACTGCAGTTCAAATTGGTCTTGCGTATATAGATCGAAGATGTCTTCACGATTGGAGAGCAATTGTTTTACTTTTTCATCGCTTTTGGGTACCCATTCAATTATTAGATCTCCTTCAAAAGAATGAAAAAAACCTGCAATGGATGCTAAAGGAATATTTTTTGCAATGGCAAGATGATGCACCAAGGCCAAGGCAAAACTCAATTGGGGTTTTACTCGATCTGAAAGTTTTGAACGTTCTTCGTTGTTGAACCCAATGGCTGGACTAGGGTTTGTGAGATCCAAAACAATTGGGTAAATATTGGGATGGTGTTGAAGATAGGCCCTATTGATGCAACTGGCATCGAAATCGGCCGCAATTACTTCTTCACAATAGGAAGCTGCCAATTGAGAAAAATAGCCATCATTTGCACCAAAGTCTACGATGGTTTTACCTGAAAACGAACTCAGCCAGTTTTTCATAATGGCTGCTTTTGCATGCAGGTAGTCTTTTCCTAAAATGGTTTCTTCGTAATAATTATTCCAAGTGGTTTGTTCGGGATATCCGGCTTTAAGCGAGCGCACTACCGATTCTAAATGCGAAAGCAATTGAAGCATCTTTTGCTTTGAGAATTGAATGGTGCGACCCTTTCCATTGGCACTTACCGATTGCTGCAACAATAGATGCAAGCGTACTCCCAAATTCCATTTTGCTTTCCATGGCATCAATGGTGCCGCAAAAGCCGCAGTGATTCCTTCTAAGTGTACACTCAATAATTGAATGGCCGGTATTTTACAATAATGCTCTAGAAATAAAGGGTAAAGAAAATGCTGACAAAACTGACGATAAGCGATCCAAGGAAGTTCAGGATTATAAGTTTCGAAACTTAAGGTATCAATGAAAATTGGTCGACCTTTTTTGAATGACACATTGTATGCAGTGGCATCTTTCAAAATCATGCCGTGTTCAATGGCTGTTTTGTTAATTGAAAGAGTTAACAAAGCCGCATCTTTCAATTGATCAAAACTCCATTCATAGGGATAGCTGATAAATGGAACAAGTTCAGGGCGTAGTGTTTTGTAGTGCATGTCGGCATCGGCAATAGGAGTCGATACTTCTTCGTGCGCTACCAATACTTTTTCTTCTATAAGTTTTTCGTACAAGCCTGATTGTAGCAACAGTTCATAATGAGACTTGTAATTGTTATTGACTTGCCGATACAGTGTTCCATTTTCAGCGAAAACAAAACCGCTGTTGTCGCGAAAAGAAGCAGGATGCGCAGGGAGCTTAGTCATTGGGGGCATCGTTCTTCACCGGTGGCTCATTTTTCTTCGGTCTGAAGAAAAACACTTTGATCTGCAACCAGAGGTTTTTAAAATAGAAAAGCGCTCCTAAAACGGCAGCAATAATTACTTGAACCAGGTAGCTTCCGCTACCCGGATCAACGTATAATAAGATGGGATTTAAATTCACAGGTAGCTGAGGTTTGTTTTAGGACTTAAAGTTAACAAAGTTTCGTACATCAACTTAATGGTATTGTCAATATCATCTTTGTGAATCATTTCAACCGTAGTGTGCATGTAACGAAGTGGAATGGAAATCAATACCGAAGGGCAGCCGTCGTTCGCATAGGCGAATGAATCGGTGTCTGTACCGGTACTTCTGCTTAGGGCTCTCCACTGAACAGGGATTTCATGCTTCTTCGCTACTTCTTCTACCAATCCTAATAGTTTATTGTGAACAGCAGGAGCGTAGGCCAAAGAAGGTCCTTGTCCGGTTTTTACATCACCTTCAATATTTTTATTGATCAATGGGGTAGAAGTATCGTGAGTTACGTCTGTTACAATAGCAATATTGGGTTTAATACGACGCGCAATCATTTCAGCACCTCTCAATCCAATTTCTTCTTGCACGGCATTTACCACATACAATCCAAAGGGAAGTTTCTTTTTATTTTCTTTGATCAAACGCGCTACTTCAGCGATCATGAATCCACCAACACGGTTGTCGAACGCACGACCCACATAGTTTCCATTGGCAAGTTCATCAAATCCATCTTGATAGGTAACTACTGCGCCTACATGTACACCAAGTTCTTCTACTTCTTTTTTAGAACGAGCACCACAATCTAACCACAAGTTATCGGTTCTTGGCTGTGCTTCTTTTGCATCGGGTGTTCCAATGCGGGTATGAATAGCGGGCCATCCAAACACTGCTTTTACAGCGCCTTTCTTACCATGAATGAATACGCGGCTAGCCGGTGCTGTTTGATGGTCTACGCCACCATTTCTTTTCAAATAGATCAAACCGTCGGCTGTGATGTAGTTTACAAACCAACTGATTTCATCGGCATGTGCTTCTATTACAATCTTGAAAGGATGATCGGGGTTGATTACTCCTACTGCTGTTCCGTAAGGATCAACATAGTGAGTGTCTACAAAAGGTTTTAGGTAATTGATCCAGAGTTTTTGTCCCCAAGTTTCAAAACCAACGGGAGACGCATTATTGATGTAATTTTTTAGGAATTCGAGGGATTTAGGTGTCACCACACCTTTCTTAGAAACTTGTTTTGCCATAGTTATTAAATTGACTACAAATGTACTAAAAACCAAGGACTATCAGCAACCATGCGGGGGCTGCCATCAATCCATCCAGCAATCCATAGTAGAGGTAGTCGTGATTGCTTTTGCGAGCAGTTTTATAGAGTGCGATGAGCGCTCCAACGGGAATCAACAGCGCTAGTCTGGCCAAAGCCGCGCAAGGAAACAAGAAACTGGTGGCAAGTGTTAAAAAAAGCGCAGAATAGAAAAGGTTTTCAACTCCTTTCTCGGGTAAATAGGTGATCAAACTTTTGATGCCAATGCTTTTGTCGTATTCGCGATCGCGCAGGTCAAAGAGGATACAGATGGCATAGATATAGAAAAAGCGATTGAAGAAGAAGATCAAATCGTTTTTCTGAATAGTAGCTTCTGCAATGTGAAGGGGAAGCCAAGCGGTAACATAGGTCCATACTGCTGCAAGGTAGATGGTTTTGCCGATGGCAAATTTCTCCAGAAAACGAAAAGCCGGGATTTTAGGAGCGGTATACAGAAATGTAAGGATAGCAGCGGGTGTTAAGGCAATCCAATGAGAACGTAGTTGCCAAGCGAAATACACACTGGCCAAAGCACCAATGCTTGTTAAGGTCAAATGCAAGTACCCGTAACGGTGGGTGAACTTTGAACGACGAATTTCAGCGGGGGCATTGGGGCTTAAAAACCAATGAAGGTTATAAGATGCCAATGTTGAACAGGCCACTAAAGACCAATACGATTGTTCTAACTCATTCGGTAGAATCAAGTACTGCTGCGTTTGCCATACCATTAAAACAGCGGTAAAGCTGAGCCAAACACCGGTAAATAAAGGGAAATCGAGCCAGTTTAAAAATCGAGTCAAACGGCTTTGTTTAATTTCTGTTCACAACAATGGTTGGAGTAGTAACGGTATCACTTACGTTGCCGGCCAAATCTCTTAAGGCAAAACGAATCACCAATGTATCATTTTCATACAAAGGAGGATTGTCGCTAACTTTAGGAGGGTTGATCGCTGAAACGAGGTAATTGCCGTATTCTAAATTTAATGCGAGCACACCACGTGGATTTTTCGGATAGTCGCCAATGGTAAGCGAAAAAGTATCGCGAATGGTTGGAACAGTACGCTTATTCTTGCGGATCTTTTCTACATAAATAGTGTTGCTGATATCGCCTTCTTTGTCTGTGAAATCCAGACTTACAACCAAGGTTCCTCCACTGAATACTTCAGTTGAACTAACGCTCTTCAATTTGAGAGTGGGAGTGCTTTGAAGCTTATCTTTGCTACAAGAAACCAATCCGAACATCAATACCGCGATATATAGATACTTTTGCTTCATAATCTGTAATTCATTACAAATTTAACAGTACAGAAGGTAAGATACGAATATGAATTGTGAATTGGAACATAAAATTTTCTCCGCAAATCCCTCAAATTTCGATGAGTTGGCTTTGGAAGTCTTTGAGTTTCAATACCAAAACAATTTGCTGTACCGTACCTATGTTGACACTCTATATACGCATAAGCCGAGCCTAAAGTTGGCCAAAGACATCCCTTTTTTACCCATTCAATTCTTCAAGTCCCATTCCATTGTTTCCGGTTCCTTCGAACCCGAGCTCTGTTTTGAGAGCAGTGGAACCACGGGGGCCAATACCAGCCGTCATTTTGTGAAGAAAGCGGCGCTGTATGAAACAAGTTTTTTTACCTGTTTTGAGCGGTTCTATGGATCGGTAGAAAATTGGTGTGTCATCGGGCTACTTCCTTCTTATTTGGAAAGAAAGGCCTCTTCATTGGTGTATATGGTAGAAGCGATGATCAAGAAGTCAAAACACCCAAAAAGCGGATTTTATTTGTACGAACATGAAAAGCTTGCGCAGGTGTTGAGTGATTTGGAAGCGAAGGGGCAGCCGGTCTTGTTATTTGGGGTCACTTTTGGATTGTTGGATTTTGCAGAGAAATATCAGCTTCCATTAAAACATACCGTGATCATGGAAACGGGTGGAATGAAGGGAAGAAGAACTGAAATGACCAGAACGCAGGTTCACGAAGAATTGGTGGCGGCTTTTCAAACCAATGCCATTCATTCGGAGTATGGGATGACGGAATTGTTGAGTCAGGGGTATTCCAAAGGCGACGGAGTTTTTCATGCGGCGCCTTGGATGCGAATAGCCGTTCGGGAAGAAGAAGATCCGTTGAGTGTGAAGATGAATGAAAAGGCTTCGGGAGTTATTAATGTGATTGATCTGGCGAATTTATATTCTTGTTCTTTTATTGCAACGGATGATGCGGGGAGAATTCATCCCGATGGAAGTTTTGAAGTGTTAGGAAGAATTGATCATAGTGATGTGAGGGGGTGTTCGTTGATGATAGCAGAATAAGTTTTTAAGTTGTTGAGTTATTAAGTTTTGCGCAGCTTCGCTGGTTAGGGGAGTTCACCGCAGAGAGCGCCAAGATCGCAGAGAAGTCGCTAAGCCCTCTTCTGCACCTATCCTTTAATCTTTTAATCCTGATCCTTTTTTACCGCAGCGGCGCAGCGTCCTTCGACAGTGCCTTCGGCCCGCTCAGGACAAGCCCGCAGCGGCAACGCAGCGAATCCCTGTGCCTCTGTGACTCCGTGGTTCTGTATTTCCTCCGTCCTCTATCTTCCCTCCTCCCTCTTTCTTTTTGTATTTCCTCGTTCCTCGTCTCCTCTCATCCTCGTTCCTGTACTCCGCTGTTCCATTATTAATTATTAATTATTAATTATTAATTATTAATTATTAATTATTAATTGTTAATTAACTACTCTTTTGTCAATTCACAATCTTGCTAAAAAACTCCCACAACAAATCATTGGCGTTGATAAAGGTTGAGGGATCATCACCTATAGCCGAGCCTTTTAATCCGCCGGGCCAGGCATGCCCTCCGTCGGTAGTGAGATAGTAGTCGATCGTATTATTTTTGTTACAGCTACTCCATTTGGTGTATTTGAATTTGGAATCGTTGGTGATAACTGTGGGTCCGATGGCACAGGTATTTTTGGAGGCCCAAACCGTCAATACCGAATCTACCGGTGCTAACCACAATCCGGTTGTTCCGGTTCCATTGCCGTAGCCTCCTTTATAGGGAACGTTTTGATCGTTTACAGAATGCATGTGTAGAACTGGAACGGGCTTGCTGGGATTGCAACTAGAAACTACCATGGTACAAGCATTGGGGGCAATGCCGGCAATTTTATCTGAGAGTTCACAAGCCAATCGATAGCTCATCATTCCTCCATTCGAATGTCCGGTGGCGAAAACTTTCTTAGAGTTGATCTTATATTTAGAGAGAAGGGTGTCAATTAAAACGCTGATGAATTTCACATCGTTGATGTTTTGTCGAACCGCATAATCACAGCAACTACCTGCATTCCAAGTTCTCGCTTTTAGCAGTCCATCGCCCTCTACTCCATTCGGATATACCACTGCAAAATGCGCTGTATTGGCTTTATCGGTCAATTTATTGGTGGCTTCAAATTGAGTGGCACTTCCGCCTCCGCCGTGCATGGCGATGACTAATGCAAAATTACTGCTGTCATAGTAGTTGGGGGGAAGATTGAGCATGTAAGTGCGCTGCAAACCATCAACCGTGAGTGTTCCACTGAACCTGTAAATACCATCGGCTGGAGGCACGGTTTTCTTGCACGACGACAATAAAATAAAGGCCGCCAATACAACGGCAATGGTTGGTTTCATGGTAGCTGTTTGAATTTTGACTGTAAGAATAGAAAAAAGTTTAAAGAATTCATAGCTTTGAGCGGTCATTCAAATCAAAATCACTCGGAAGCACAATCCCTAGGCTTTATGCGTAAGCTCAAACTAATTGCACATATCTCGCTCGACGGTTTCATTGCCAATGCAACAGGCTCTTTGGAAGGCTTTCAAGCCGGAGAAGAAAACTTGAATTTCGTTTGTGATATTGTATCGAGTTGTGATACGGCCATTATGGGAAAGAACACATTCTTGCTACTCGATCCATTTTGGTTGAAAGCAAAAGATCATTCGAATGCCAGCGAGGCAACTGTTCGTTTTTCCAAATGGTATTGCGAATCAAAAAGACTTGCGGTGAGTAAGGCTAGCCGAAAATCGATCCATGGAGAAGAGTGGGTGAATGGTAATCTAGTGTACCATTTCGCGGCAGCAAAAAAGCAAGCAGGGAAAGACATGGTGCTCTTTGCCAGTCCCGGCATTTTTCATGAACTCCAATCCGCCGGCCTCATCGATGAATATTGGATCTTCACCAATCCGGTTTTGTTCGGCACCGGCATTCCACTTTTCGACAAAGGCATTAAGCCTGGATCATTGACCTTGAAAAAAGTTCAGCAGTTTCCGAATGGGGAGTTGGCACAATGCTATGGGGGTAATTAAGAATTAATAATTAATAATGGAACAGCCGAGGTAATTAATAATTAACAATTAATAATTAATAATGGAACAGCCGGCGAGATCAAGAAAGAGCAGGGGGAGGAACAGGGGGAAAGTAGGAACGAGGATGAGAAGAAACGAGGAACGAGGAAAGGCAGAGTGACCGCCAGCGCTGCGTTCTCGCTGCGATCGCTGCGACGCCGCGGTTCAAAAATGAGCAATCGAATTGATCAAATATCGGGTTCTAATCTGAGAAAATCTGTATTAATTTGTGCTATCCGTGGTCAAAAAAAACAAAAACTACTCTGCGAAACCTTCGCGGTCTTGGCGCTCTCTGCGGTGAACCCCATGCAGCTACGCAAACCTCAATAACTTAAAACTCACAGCTCCCACTCTATCAATTTACTCTTTCGTAGCAATGATTTTTACAACAGAATCGATGAATAGACTCTTACTTGGACAGTTCCCTGACTGATTAACAATGTAGCGAAAACTACTAAAATCGATGTGCTCGGCTCCCGAGACCTTTTGAATGCTCACTTGAGAGTTGGCTAACTTTTCTTTAAAGTTATAAACCGAATCATAGTGCGCACTAGTATCCACTGCCGATTGCTCGAACCTAAAGTAAGGAACTTTTATTTTCAAATCTTTGAAAGCACTGAAAGATCTGAGGCTATCGAAATCTTTATCTTCAGCGCTGCCTCCGCTATAATGATGAAACTCTGATCCATCCAGCGAAATGATTCTCTTTAAATGAGTAATATGAGGACTCAATAACGCCGCTGCCAATCCACCCCAACTATACCCAATCAGTGTAATATTAGTGGTATCAACTCCCGGAATCGATTTACAGTAACTATATACTTTAATAGCATCATTCACTTGTTCCATGAGGTCTTCTTTTTTTGTGGTCATATCACCCGGATACCGGCCAATAGAATTTACACTTGCTACAACGAATCCTTTCTTTACCAATGATTCCATCAGAGGAACATTTTCATATCCCATTCCATTGTAGGATGCCAAATAAATCACCAATGGAAAAGTTCCTTTTGACTGATTTCGATTTAAATAGGACGCGGTCTTATAATGTAAAAATCTACTGGTATCACTACACTTTAATTGTCCAACAATATCATTCGCCATCTGTGCTGTAAACCCTTTATACGCTGGGTTGTCCAAGTATTTCAATGCTCTAGATTCTAATAACCCCAAAAAATAACCATACTCAATTGTTTCACTTGGAATACTAACTGAATCAGTTGGATACCA
>DGDD01000069.1 GCA_002385265.1 Chitinophagaceae bacterium UBA3961 | reverse complement strand
GGACATAACAAGAGCAAAAGAAATTTTAGGCTGGGAACCAAAGGTGAGTAGAAAAGAAGGGTTGAAAATTACCTACGAATATTTCAAAAACCTTCCGCCTGAAGAATGGATGAAACAACCTAAAGAATTCTATCCAAATAAATAATTCATTCAGCGGTCTTTTCTTAAAGACCGCTTTTAACTTTATACCTTAAGACGAGTTTATGAGCACTGCTGCTAAAACCATCATGATCACCGGAGGTGCCGGTTTTATTGGATCGCATGTGGTTCGATTGTTTGTAAAGAAGTATCCAAACTACAAAATTGTGAACTTGGATGCACTTACCTATGCCGGTAACTTGGAGAATTTGAAAGACGTTCAATCTAGTTCTAATTATTTTTTCGAAAGAGCCGATATTACCAATGAAGAGGCAATCTACTCTTTGTTTGAAAAACATCAATTCGATGCAGTAATTCATTTGGCTGCTGAATCGCATGTAGACCGTTCTATCATGGACCCCCTTGCTTTCGTAAAAACAAATGTTTTGGGAACAGCCATTCTTTTGAATGCAGCACGAAAATATTGGAAAGGAAGCTATGAGAACAAGCTGTTCTACCACGTATCTACCGACGAAGTATACGGCTCATTAGGAGAAGAAGGGTTCTTTACAGAAGAAACACCTTACGATCCACATTCGCCTTATTCAGCTTCCAAAGCAGCTTCCGACCATTTTGTAATGGCATACCACGATACCTATGGAATTCCGGTTAAAATGAGTAATTGCTCGAACAACTATGGATCCCATCACTTCCCCGAAAAATTGATTCCATTAATGATCAATAATATCAAAACAAACAAGCCTTTACCCGTTTATGGTAAAGGAGAAAATGTTCGCGATTGGTTGTTTGTGGAAGATCATGCTCGCGCCATCGATGTTATTTTCCATAACGGAAGAGTGGGAGAGAGCTACAATGTGGGTGGCTTCAATGAATGGAAAAACATCGACCTGGTAAAACTACTTTGCAGTATTATGGATAAGAAACTGGGACGCCCGGCCGGCACCAGCGAACAGCTCATTACATATGTAACCGACCGTCCAGGTCATGATCTCCGGTATGCAATTGATGCTACCAAACTCAACAAAGAACTGGGCTGGACACCTTCTCTTCAATTCGAAGAAGGCCTAGAGAAAACAGTAGATTGGTACCTTCAAAACGAGGAATGGATTAAAAACGTAACTTCGGGCGATTATCAAAAGTTCTACGGTGAACTTTATGATAAACGTTGATCGAAAATTTAATAATCATGCCTTTTACACAGACTGCCTTTCCCGGACTATGCATTTTTGATCCGGTTGTTTATGCCGATAGCAGAGGATTTTTCTTTGAGTCGTTCAATCAATTTACTTTTAGTAAAGAAGGCATCAATGAAGTATTTGTACAAGACAATCAATCTAAATCTTCATACGGTGTTGTAAGAGGGTTGCACTATCAGTTAGCACCACACGCCCAAAGTAAATTAGTGCGAGTATTGGAAGGTGTAATTCTGGATGTAGTGGTAGACATAAGAAAAGGTTCCCCTACATACGGGATGTCGTATAGTATTGAGTTGAGCGCCGAGAATAAGAAGCAGTTGTATATTCCAAAAGGCTTTGCTCATGGGTTTTCAGTACTCAGTCCTGTTGCTCAAGTAATGTATAAGTGCGACACGCTCTACAACAAAGATGCAGAAGCCGGAATTCTTTACAATGATCCTGTATTGAATATCGATTGGAAAGTGCCGGCAGAAGCAATGATTGTGTCTGAAAAAGACATGGCGCAGCCGGTTTTCAATAATTGCAAGAACAATTTTGTATTCTAAACCTCCGCTTATGAGTGCTCCAATCATTTTAGTTACCGGGGCCAATGGTCAAGTTGGAAAAGAATTACGAGAACTCTCTTCTCTATATTCTGATTACCGATTTGTATTTCTGAGTCGCGAAGATTGTCCTTTACACCATTTTCCATTAGTAGAGTCCTTCTTCGAAGCCTACAAGCCGCATTTTTGCATCAATGCTGCTGCTTATACAGCTGTTGACAGGGCGGAAACGGAAGCTGATATGGCCATGCTGGTGAACGGTGAATCGGTAGGAGTACTGGCAACAATATGTGAAAAATACCAAACAAAACTGGTTCATATTTCCACCGACTATGTATTCGATGGAAGCAGTGAAATTCCGTATAAAGAAACGGATACAACGGGTCCAACCAATGTCTACGGAAAATCGAAATTAGAGGGCGAACAACGTTGTGTAAATGCAAATCCTTCTTCAATTATCATAAGAACGGCTTGGGTCTATTCTTTTCATGGAAATAATTTTGTGAAAACGATGCTGCGTTTGATGAAAGAACGCCCGAGTTTGAACGTAGTTTCTGATCAAATTGGCGCTCCCACTTACGCAGCAGATTTAGCTGATTCAATTTTAAAAATCATTAGCTCGGGAACTTGGGTCCCGGGTATCTATCATTACAGTAATAAAGGGAAAATCAGTTGGTTCGATTTCGCTAGTGAAATTAAAAAGCAAGCTGGTTTGCAGTGTGAATTACATGCCATCCCTAGTTCGGCATATCCAACACCTGCAAAACGACCGGCATTTTCATTATTGAACACAGCAAAAATTGAAGAAACCTATCATCTAACAATTCCCGATTGGAAAGCAAGCTTGAAAAGGTGTATGAAACGGCTTATGGACTGATCTACACAAGAAATCATTAAAATAAAAAAGCTGATCAATTGATCAGCTTTTCTTTTTGTTGCCCGACCTGGATTCGAACCAAGACAAACAGAACCAAAATCTGTCGTACTACCATTATACTATCGGGCATCCTCACCAACAATTACGTTGGGGGTGCAAAAATAGCATTTCAATGTTTTTCTCCCAAATGCTTTTTGACTTTTTTTCTCAAAATCATCGTTGAAAATGAAGTTTTTGGAGAAATCACCCGCTAGCATTCCTTAAATCAATCGTTTGTATAGGATTTACGGCCAAAATAGCTGATGAAAATACCACAGATGCTTTAAAAATTGGATTAAATTGAGGAAAATCAACTGATTATGAGTCAAAATCTACGCCGCGATTTTTTTAAATCGGTAGGGAAGTTCTCCGTTGCAACCATGTTGGCAGGAATTACTGCACCCGCATGGAGTAAAAACTTGCACCGAGCAATTGATCAATCCAAAGGGATATCGCCCGAAGACTTAATGGACGACGAAGATTTCTGGCATTATATTCAACAATCGTATACCGTTTCTCCATTTCTCATCAATTTGAACAATGGGGGAGTAGCACCTTCTCCCAAAACCGTGCAAGATGAGATGAAGCGCTTGCACGATATGAGCAATGAAGCTCCCAGCTATTATATGTGGCGTATTGTTGATGCCGGCCGAGAACCTTTGCGCGCGAATCTCGCAAAGTTAGCCGGAACAGACACAGAGGAAATTGCCATCCAACGCAACGCTTCCGAAGCCTTGGAAGCGGTGATCTTTGGCATGGACTTAAAAGCCGGCGATGAAGTGGTACTCACCAAACAAGATTATCCAAACATGATCAATGCTTGGAAGCAACGAGAACTGAGAGATAAAATTAAATTGGTATGGATCAATCTTGATCTACCAAGTGAGAACGATGACTATTTGGTTTCTCAATACACCAATGCTTTCACTTCTAAAACGAAGGTGGTTCATGTTACACACATCATCAACTGGAATGGTCAGATTTTGCCTTGTAGAAAAATAGCAGATGCAGCCCATGCAAAAGGAATTGAGGTAGTGGTTGATGCCGCCCATAGTTTTGCACAGTTTCAATTTACAATTCCGGAACTTGGTGCCGACTATCTCGGTACAAGTTTGCACAAATGGTTGAGTGCTTGTATTGGCAGTGGAATGCTATACATCAAAAAAGATAAGATCAAAAACATCTATCCATTGTTCGCCGCCGGTGATCCTAAAAGCGATAATATTAGAAAGTTTGAAAACATGGGAACCCGACCTTTCTTCATTGAACAGGCCATCGGAAAGGCCATTGAATTCCATGAAATGATCGGAGCCGCACGAAAGGAAAAGCGACTTCATTATTTGAAAAACTATTGGATGGAAAAAGTTAAAGACCTTCCTAAAGTAAAGCTTGGTACTTCCATGAATTTGAAATATGGTTGTGCAATCGGACTTGTGGGAATAGAAGGGAAGAAGCCATCCGAGTTAGAGGCTTTCTTATTCGATAAATACAAAGTACACTCTGTAAGTATTGAATGGGAAAACATCAAGGGCGTTCGCATTACTCCAAATGTGTATACCACTACTAAAAACTTGGATGTATTGGTGGAAGGGATTACAAAATTTGCAAAGCAAGCTTAATAAAAAGGGTTCACAAACGTGAACCCTTTTCTTTTTATTCGGCCACTACCAAGTAGTGATTCTTCTTGCCTTTTTGTACCATGATATAACTATCATGTAGGAGATAAGATGCGTCAATAATGGCTTGTGGTTGATCCAATTTTTTACGATTCACACTTACACCACCACCTTGAATCATTTTGCGTGCTTCCCCTTTGCTTGGGAAAATTCCTGAATCGGCTAACAAACTAACCGCATCAACACCTGCATGAATACTGGCTTTGCTAAAACTAACTCGAGCCAATCCTTCCAGAGATTCAATATCTTCTTTTGAAAGTTCTTCCGCAGGTACCGATTGATTGGTAAATACTTTCTCCGTTGTTTCCTGCGCCTTTTTTAACTCTTCTTCACCGTGAACAAATCGGGTAACGGATTCCGCTAAGCGCTTCTGAAGAAGGCGTTTACCGGGGTCTACTTGATGCTCAGTGATGATTTGATCGATTTCCTCTTTGCTCAAGAATGTGAAAATCTTGATCCATCCTTCTGCATCACTGTCTGTTGCATTCAACCAAAACTGATAGAACTGGAAAGGTGTAGTGCGCTCGGGGTCCAGCCATACATTGCCTTTTTCAGTTTTGCCAAATTTGCCACCATCTGCTTTCTTGATAAGCGGACAAGTAAATGCAAAAGCTTCGCCTCCGGCTTTGCGTCGAATGAGTTCTGTTCCGGTTACGATATTGCCCCATTGGTCGCTACCGCCCATTTGAAGTTTTACGTTCTTGTTTTGATACAGCCAGTAGTAATCATATCCCTGCATCAATTGATATGCGAATTCTGTATAACTGATGCCGGTTTCACCTTCAATTCTTTTTTTTACACTGTCTTTCGACATCATGTAATTCACCGTAATATGTTTACCTACATCGCGCAAGAAATCGATAAAGCCAATGCCCTTGAACCAATCATAGTTATTGGCCATTTCAGCAGCATTAGGCAAGCTTGAATCGAAATTGAGGTACTGCATCAATTGCTTCCGTACGCCGGCGATATTTTTTTGTAACTGTTCTTCGCTTAATAAATTGCGCTCTTCACTTTTTCCGGAAGGATCGCCAATCATACCAGTTGCTCCACCCACCAACGCAATGGGTTTATGACCGGCTTTTTGAAGGTGTACCAAAAGCAAAATGGGCACCAAACTGCCAATATGCAAACTCTCGGCCGTGGGGTCAAAACCAATATAAGCCGTGGTCATTTCTTTGTTTAACTGGTCCTCAGTACCGGGCATGATGTCTTGCAACATACCCCTCCACTTCAATTCTTCAATCAGGTTCATATTTTTTGCTTAATATTTTGATTTTCATTAACTTGTACAACTAGGTGTTTACTTCCACCAACCGAAGGGCATTAACATCCGTATTTTATGTTAAGCAACCAAAATTGGCCCTATTGAACAAAGTAAATCAATGAATTGCGCGAATTTACAAATAACTCATCGCTTATGGTGAGAAGCGCAATATTTTAACCGGAATTTCGTTCGTTAAGATTGTGATAATTGAGTCCGAACGTATTCATTTTCAATAGAAGAATAACGAGTAGGCGGAAGAAAGGATATCCTAAAGAAAAATTCGTCAATGAAATTGCTTATCTCGAAAATTGGAACGATGAAAAGAAAGATGCTCATCGCATTGGTTTGTTTGATCGCAGCAACCCCTAGCGTGAACGCCCAGTTCAGAAAGTATTCAAATGAATTTTTGAATATTGGAGCAGGCGCTCGCGGATTAGCTATGGGGGGAGCCCAAGTGGCTTCTGTTTCCGACGGAACAGCAGGGTATTGGAACCCCGCAGCCTTGGTAAATGTGAAAGACTACCCACAACTCAACCTCATGCACGCCGAGTACTTTGCCGGTATCGGGAAGTACGACTACGCGTCTTTGGTACTACCTCTAAAAGACAATAAACGCGTTCTGGGCCTAAGCCTTTTGCGTTTTGCTGTTGACGATATCCCTAATACAATCTTTTTGGTTGAATCGGATGGTACCATCAATTTCAGCAATATTCAAACTTTCTCTTCTGCAGATTATGCGCTGTTGATTTCTATGGCGCAAAACAAATCACTCGGAAATGGAAAGAAACTAAGCGCCGGTATCAATGCTAAAATCATCCATCGTCAAGCCGGTAGTTTTGCCAATGCTTGGGGTTTTGGATTCGATGCAGGCGTTCAGGTAATTGGGAAGAAAGGACGTTTCGGTGTTGTGGCCAGAGACATGACTACCACCTTCAACGCTTGGTCATTTAGTTTGAACGACAAAATCCGCGAAGTTTTCTATTTAACGCAGAATGATATCCCTGTAAAATCTACAGAGCTTACCGCACCTCGCTTGATCGTAGGTGGAGCCTATAATTTTAAGCTTTCGAATGCAATCAAATTGCTTGCAGAAGCCAACCTAGATGTAACTTTTGATGGAAGAAGAAATACCGTTTTGGCAACTGATGTGGCCAGTATTGACCCCAAAATTGGTTTAGAAGCGTCTTGGAAAGATGTTCTTTTCATTAGAGCCGGGATCAATAATTTTCAAAAAGCACTGGACGACGCTGATATAAACAATACAAAGAAAATCTGGATCTATCAACCTAGCGTAGGTACCGGCTTTAAGATCAACAATGTTCAAATTGATTATGCCTTTACCAATCTAGCGAACCAATCGAATCCACTCTATACCCATGTTTTTTCTTTTAAGATCGACATGAAGAAAAAACAAACCAATTAATCACAACCTATGAGACTGATGAAACATTTCAATATGAAACGCTTTATTCAACTGTTCTTCTTCTTGATTATGGGTACCTGGGCCAGCGCTCAAACCTATAACAACGAATGGATCAAGTTCAGTCAAACCTACTATAAATTCAAAGTTGGAAAAGTAGGTATTTATCGAATTCCCAAAACCGTGCTCGATGCCCAAGGTATTGGAAGCACTCCGGTTGAGAATTTTGAACTATGGAGAAATGGAGTGAAAGTTCCATTTTATTCATCGGTAAGTACGGGTGCCCTGCCTACCAACGGCTACCTCGAATTTTGGGGCGTATTGAACGATGGTAAACCCGATAAACCATTGTATCGTGACCCCGCCTACCAACATACAGATGCGGTGAGCTTACAGTCCGACTCTTCGGTTTACTTCTTAAGTGTGAACACCAATCAGTCTGGTTTTAGATATGCCGACTTTACCAATAATGTTGCCTCTAATACGCAGCCGTTGGAGCCTTACTTTATGCATACCGCAACCAACTTCTATAAGTCTCGTCAAAATCTTGGATTTGCAGCCGTTGTTGGTGAATATGTTTATTCTTCATCTTATGATAAAGGTGAATTTTGGAGTTCAGCTCAAATTGCTCCTACGGGCCCACTAAATACAACCCTTAATAATCTGTACGTAAATAATGCTGTTCCTACCGCCACGCTTAATTTTGGCGCCGTAGGTAATGCATTAAACTCCCGTACCGTAAGGGTTGCAGTGAATGGCACTCAAGTTATGGATACTTTGATGGATTATTTCAACGATGTAAATACCTCTATTGAAATACCTACAAGTTTGATCAGCTCCAACATCGCAGCTGTTCGTTTTACGAATAATTGCGCTGTGAGCAGCGACCGTATCGTAATCTCCTATTTCACACTGACCTATTCTCGAAATTTCGATTTTGATAATAAAACCTTTTTTGAATTTTCTCTTCCGGCCGATGCGGATGGGAAATACTTGGAGATTACCAATTTCAATAACAGTGGGGTAGCACCAATCTTATATGATTTAACCAATGGTCGCCGTTTGGTAGGCGATATTTCTGAAGTTGGTAAGATCAAGTTTGCTATTCCGGCAACCGCTACTAACAGCAATTATGTGCTTGTAAATGTGGATGCCAATTTGAACACGGTAGCTTCAATGCAGTCCAGAACTTTTGTTGATTATAGCCTCGCAGCAAATGAAGGTGATTTCGTGATCATTACCACACCTTCACTAAATGTAGGTACCAATGGAAGAAAGCCTGTTGATGAATACGCTGCATACCGTTCTTCTGCCGCCGGTGGAAGTCATATCGTAAAAGTATTCGATGTAGATGAATTGGGTGATCAATTTGCCTTTGGTATCAGCAAACACCCACTATCAATCCGAAATTTTGTTTTATACAGTCGCGCTAAATTTAGTATTCCAATTAAGTACTACTTTCTCATTGGAAGGGGTATGGCCTATAACGAGTACCGAGCAAACTTAGCAGATCCTTCTACACACCAACTCAATTTGGTTCCTTCTTTTGGTAACCCTGCTTCCGATAACATGCTTACAGCAGTAGATGTTACCCATGCAACACCCGGAACACCCATCGGTCGTTTGTCGGTGGTACGCGGGTCTGAAATAGAAGACTATCTTGATAAAATCAAAGTATACGAAAACACACAGGTAACAGCGCCTAATACATTAGCAGGAAGACAGTGGATGAAAAACGTAGTGCATGTTACCGGTGCCAGTGATCTTTATCTGGGTACTGTATTGTGTAACTATATGTCGGTTTATAAAGAGCTGGCAGAAGACACCTTGTTTGGAGCACATGTTACTACCTTCTGTAAGAGTACCACTATCACTTCCGAGCAATTGAGCTCAGAAAAAATCAAACAACTTTTTGAAGAAGGGATCAGTGTGCTAACTTATTTTGGTCACTCTTCAGCAACAACCTTAGAATTCAATATCGATAATCCGGAGAACTACAACAATGCCGGTAAATACCCCATTTTCTTCGTAAATGGTTGTAACGCGGGTAACTTCTTTACCTACTATCCTCAACGTTTGTTGGTGAATGAAACCTTGTCGGAGAAATTTGTATTGGCTAAGGAGAGAGGAAGTATCGCATTTGTAGCAAGTACCCACTTTGGTATTGTGAACTACCTTAACATCTATCTCTATAATTTATATACCAATTTTGGAGATCAGCACTATTATCAAACTTTAGGAGAACTTCACAAAGCCTCTCTTGAAGATTTGCAAGATGCAGCAGGTTCATATGATTACTATGCCCGCGCTCACGGTGAGCAAATTACTTTGCATGGCGACCCCGCTTTGCGTTTGAATATCCAACAAAAGCCGGATTATGTTTTGGAAGAATCACTCATTAAGCTGGATCCTAGTTTTATCTCAATTGCCGAAGATTCTTTCCAAGTAAAAATCAATGTAGTGAACTTGGGAAAGGCCATTAGTGATTCCATTAAATTACAAGTGAAGCGCACCTTCCCCGATGGTTCTACCGCAATTATTTTCGATAAGAAAATCAGAGCTGTTAAGTATCAAGATTCTGTGATCATCAATGTGCCCATTGTTGCTACTCGCGACAAAGGAAATAATAGAATTACAGCCACCATTGATTCGGATTTGAAAATTGATGAAGTAAGTGAGTCTAATAACTCTACTTATAAAGACTTCTTCATTTTCGAAGACGAAGCTCGTCCGGCCTACCCCTATAATTTCTCAATTGTAACAACGCAGCGCCAAAAACTGATCGCTTCAACTTCGAATCCGTTCAGTACTATGAAGAGCTACGTTTTTGAAGTAGATACAACTGAATTCTTTAATTCCTCTTTAAAAATATCAAGAACGGTAAACTCAGCGGGAGGTATAATCGAATTCGATCCGGGAATTAATTACCTCGATAGTACCGTATATTATTGGCGCGTATCCTTATTGCCTTCCAATGGCTCCGATTATAGATGGAATGGTTCTTCATTCATATACAAACCAGGTAATCAAGAAGGCTACAACCAGTCAACTTTCTATCAGCACAAGAAATCGGATGTGCATCGCATTACAATTGATAGTGCAAGCAAAGAATGGGAGTTTGGTGAGCGTATCAACAATATCTTCGCGAGAAATGGGGTATTCCCAACAGCGGCTAACCAAGCCGGTGACTTCTCGGTGACCATTAATGAGGCTACTGATATCTTGTCTGTTTGTGGTATCTCAAATGTGATCTTTAACGTAATCGATCCGGTAACCTTAAAACCCTGGTTTAACAATAACGCAGGTTTAGCAGGCCAATACGGAAGCGATGCCATCTGCGGTGTGAACCGTCGTTTCAACTTCCAGTACAATATCCTGGATACAAACAAACGTAGAAAGGTTGTTGAGTTTATGGATTTGATTCCTGATGGATACTATGTTGTATTCAGAAATACTTCCGGTATAGCCGCAAATTCAAATACCTATCCTTCTACTTGGATGGGGGATACTTCCTATCTCGGTAAGAACAACTCGATGTACCATCGATTGATGGCGCAAGGATTTACCAATATCGATTCATTTAACAGACCTAGAGCCTTCTTATTTATTTATAGAAAAAACAGGCAAGCTACGTTTACTCCAAAATCAACTTTCAGTGACGGCATAAACGACCGTATCACGCTCTCGGCAGATGCCTATTCTCCGGATACACTGGGGTATGTAACCTCTCCGAAGTTTGGTCCGGCCAAAGCATGGAAAGAAGTGATTTGGAGAGGCCATACACAAGACCTCACTGATGATGATAACCCTACAATTGATGTAATTGGTTATGATCCTACAGGTATTAGTTCATCTGTGTTGTACACCATCGATAAAAACTCTCAAAACTTTGATATTTCATCAATAGATGCAGCACAATACCCATACCTCCAATTAAAAATGCGGAACGTAGACTCGGTCAACCTTACGCCTTACCAATTGGATTACTGGAGAATTATTTATGAACCGGTACCCGAAGGCGCTATTGCACCTAACTTGTTGTTCACAAGCAAGGATACACTAGAAGTAGGTGAACCACTTCAATTTGCTCTGGCATTTAAAAACATCAGTAAAGCTGCTTTTGATAGTGTTTCAGTGAAACTAATGGTGCTCGACAAAAACAATGTGCAGCACATTGTCAACTTGCCGAAGAGCAGACCGATAGTTGCAGGCGATTCCATTGTAGTTCGATTTACTGTAGATACAAAAGACTATCCGGAAAATAATATCATGTATGTTGACGTGAACCCTGATAACCTCCAACCGGAGCAGTATCACTTCAATAACTTCATGTACCGTAACTTCTATGTTCGTCCTGATAAAACCAGTCCGGTAATGGATGTTACCTTCGATGGGGTGCATATCCTGAATCGCGACATTGTATCTGCGAAACCGCATATCGTGATCAAACTCAAAGATGAAGCGAAATTCCTCTTGCTCAACGATACAGCTCTTACCTCCGTTCAGTTGAAGTATCCGGATGGAACACTTCGTACGTATTCTATTGACAACGACACGCTTCGATTTGTTCCGGCAACCAGTGGCTCCGATAATACGGCAACACTTGAATTCAACCCACAATTCTTGAAGCAATACAATGCCGATGCAGATGAATATGAACTGATTGTAAAAGGAAAGGATAGAAGCGGCAACAAAGCAGGTGAGATCGAATACCGAATTCTGTTCCGTGTAATTACGAAACCGATGGTGTCGAACATGCTGAACTTCCCGAATCCGTTCAGTACTTCAACAGCCTTCGTATTTACCTTAACAGGAAGCGAAATACCGCAGCAGTTCAAGATTCAAATCTTAACGGTGACCGGTAAAATTGTACGAGAAATAACCAAAGATGAACTGGGGCCATTGAAAATCGGTAGAAACATCACCGAATTCAAATGGGATGGAACCGATATGTACGGTCAAAAACTGGCGAATGGAGTTTATCTCTACAGAGTGGTTACATCGCTGAATGGCAAGCGTTTGGATAAATACACCAACGAAGGTGAAAATACCGACCGTTTCTTCAACAACGGCTATGGTAAAATGTACCTGATGCGATAATTCCTAAATTCGTAATACCTAAGGGGTGGCTGTTTTCAGCCGCCCCTTTAATTTTTCATACCTTTGTGCCCTTTAGAATTGATAGCTATGGCGAAAATTGGAATCAACCTGTCTACAGGTAGCTTGCAGAAAGAAGAAATTATTGTTGGAATTGACTTAGGAACCACAAATAGCTTGGTGGCCATCATTCATCCCGAAACCAAGAAACCGGTAGCGCTTAAAGAGCACAATTCAGCCTCTTTGGTTCCTTCTATCGTGCATTTTGGTTCTCATCAGGAAATTGTAGTAGGAGATACCGCCAAAGATTTTTTAATAAGCGATCCCGCTAATACCATCTTTTCTGTAAAACGATTGATGGGAAAATCTTATAACGATATCCGCAAGCAGTCATCGTTTTTCACATATAAAGTAATTGACGACGATACCGAGAAGCTGGTGAAAATTCAAATTGGAACCAAATTCTATTCACCTGTTGAGCTTTCTTCCTATATTCTGAAGGAGTTAAAAACAAGGGCTGAACACATTCTGAAAACGCCGGTTAACAAAGCAGTAATAACAGTACCCGCTTACTTTAACGATGCACAACGTCAGGCTACCCGTGATGCCGGAAAACTGGCAGGGCTCGATGTACTGAGAATTGTAAACGAACCCACCGCCGCCAGCTTGGCTTATGGCTTGGGCTTGAATCCTAATGATTCCAAAACAGTGGCCATTTATGATTTAGGGGGCGGTACTTTCGACATCTCGATCCTTAAAATTCAAGATGGTATTTTCGAAGTGCTTTCCACTAATGGAGATACCTATTTGGGTGGGGATGATTTCGACCGCGCCATTGTTACCCACTGGATGAAAGAATTAAATTTGGGTGAAGCGGATATTGAAAGTGATAAAACCTTGGCCCAAATGCTTCGAGTGGCTGCAGAGAAAGCCAAGAAAGAACTTTCTTCATCTGAGGAGTTTACTACAGATATAAACGGTAGTGCACTAAAAATTTCAAAAGCGCAGTTTGAGATACTGATTCAGCCATTGGTTGACAAAACCTTGCAAGCCGCAGCCAATGCATTGAAAGATGCAAAACTTGGTATCAATGATATTGATGATGTAGTGATGGTGGGAGGCTCTACTCGCGTTCCACTTGTTAAGAATTCAGTTTCCAACTTCTTTCAAAAAAACGTTCACGATGAAGTGAACCCCGATGAAGTAGTGGCGCTAGGCGCAGCCGTTCAAGCTGATATTCTTTCAGGAAATAATAAAGACTTTTTGTTACTCGACATTACTCCACTTTCTCTTGGTATTGAAACCATGGGTGGATTAATGGACGTGATTATACCACGCAATTCTAAAATACCAACCAAAGCAGGACGCCAATACACTACGCAAAAAGATGGGCAAAGCGGTATGCGCGTATCCGTATATCAAGGCGAGCGTGATTTGGTGAAAGACAATCGGAAACTTGCTGAATTTAATTTAACCGGCATTCCGGGTATGCCTGCCGGCTTGCCTAAAATTGATGTCAATTTCTTGTTGAATGCAGATGGAATTCTGGTAGTTACTGCAAAAGAGCTTCGCAGTGGTGTAGAGCAAACCATTGAAGTGAAGCCTCAATATGGTTTAACAGATGCAGAGGTAGAACAAATGCTTCTCGATTCCATTACAAATGCAAAAGACGATATCGCTTTGCGTGCGCTTGTTGAAGCGAGAACCGAAGCCAATCAATTAATAGATGCCACAGAGAATTTTATTAATAAGAATGGCAATTTAATGACAACCGCTGAAATTGAAGAAACGCAAGCAGCCATTATAAAACTTGCAGAACTTGTTAAGAGCGGAACCAAGGATGAAATTCAACATCAACACGAAGTGTTGAATTCCATTTCCAGACCTTATGCCGAACGAATCATGGACCTGGCCGTTGCAGCTGCCATGAAAGGCAAACAGATATAATTTAAAAGCTTACTGATTTAAATCCTGTCAATTGCTTGGCAGGATTTTTTTTATAAAATAGAGATCGAGAAGTATTGATATTCTATGGTGCGCTTCATTCTTGGAAACAGTTCTCTCAATCCGGCAAATGCCAAGAGCAATAAAAAAGGAAACAGCGGCATGATGAAGCGGTTCAGCCAATCGTCGCAGCTAAACAATACACTCAAACAGAAAAAGCAGCACAATATGAAAATGTAACTCTTGATGCCAATCACTTCAAACTTCCCTTTCAATAAACCAAACAATGCTAAACTGTACAAGGGATAGCAGAGAATCATTAAAGCATAATTATGTGCCGTACTATAGTAGGTACGAGTCATACCCCAAAAAGCGATCAGTTTCTTTTCTGCGAGATCCAGTAAGAGCGCACTATTGTGGCTGGCGAAATACCACAAGCCACTTAAAGAGTTTCCGTCTGCAGGTAAATTAATTCGATCGGCCATTCCGGTTGGCACTCCGCAAATGATATGCCCCTCAATAAAAGGTTTCATGAAGTCAAACTCGCCTTCCCCTTTCATCGCCAGCTC
>DGDD01000068.1 GCA_002385265.1 Chitinophagaceae bacterium UBA3961 | reverse complement strand
TCATTTGGTTCCAGCCAACATTTCCCACACAATGGTCTACATATTGCAATCCTGTTTCTGTTGGTTTGAAGTATGGATTTGTCCATGATTTAAAACCCGGTAAGAAAACACCATTATAATCTTTCCGTTCAACGAAAAGATGAATGGTATCGCCGTAAGTATGAATACCGCTTAGCGTAACAAGTCCGTTTTCATCCTTGCGAACTGTAGGCTCCATATGGGAAGTAGCGCCGTTGCTCGTAGCGAATTTCCAAGCATATTCGGCATTGGGAACTCGCAATGCGAGCACTTTGATTCCATCGCCGTGCTTGTAAACGTGGTCGGCAATCTCATTTTCGTTTTTTAGGGCAGTGGTGAATACAAACCTCAATTTCTGTTGTTGCAATACGTAGCTCACTCGGTCTTTAACACCGGTTTCCGGTCCTGAATAAGCCAATGCTTGAAAGCCAAATGCACTCATATAATAGTGGGCAGCTTGTTTAGCATTGCCAACGTAAAATTCAACGTAATCTGTTCCTTCTATAGGGAAAATATCGGAAGTAGCATCGTTAGATGCGCGTAAGTTTAATGACGCGGTCATAGCTCTATTTTTTAAAATCAGTAAATGTGAAAAGCCTTTTCTCAGGCGCAGGAAGTAGTAAATGAAAATAGATTAGGCGTCCATAGCAAGCGTCTCCATTAAGAGGTTGAATTGACCTCTCTTATCAGTGAAAGTTTTCTGTGGAAAATCAGGACGCATATCACAAAATTAGTAAAAAAAGAATCAGGTCAAAATTCGTTTAAAAACCGCTCAAAATATATGTGCCTTTCTTTAAACGTTAAAAATATCCGGAACGTATCTTTGCGGCATCCTATCTAAAACGGGCGTCTTTACATACTGAAAGACAAAAGTTTATATATCAAATACTTACACAAATCAATTGTAATAAAATGAAGAAAGTGGGCATTTTAGGCGGAGGCCAGTTAGGACGAATGATGCTTCAAGCTGCGGCAAATTACCCGGTTGAAACTCATGTATTGGAAAACGATGCAACCTGCCCATCTGCACATTTGTGCCATCATTTTGTGAAAGGTTCAATAACCGACTTTGAAACGGTTTATCAGTTTGGCAAAGGCTTGGACGCCTTAACCATTGAAATAGAAGCAGTGAACGTAGATGCACTGGAAAAATTGGAGGCCGAGGGCGTTCGGGTGATTCCAAAACCGGCCGCTCTGAGAACCATAAAAAACAAGGTTCACCAAAAAGAATTCTATGCCAATAATAGCATAAAAACAGCCCCATTTATAATTACTAAAGATCTAGCCGTTACACGCGCTAATGCTTCCTTCCTACCGGCAGTTCACAAAATTGCTGAAGGTGGCTATGATGGCAAAGGCGTTCAAGTATTGGAAACAGAGGCTGATATTGAAAAAGGGTTTGATGCTCCATCGGTTCTGGAAAAGATGGTAACTATCGATAAGGAAATCGCACAAATGATTGCCGTTAACGAAAAAGGAGAAACGGCTCTCTTCCCTACTGTGGACATGGTATTTGATCCTCGCTTAAATTTACTTGACTTCCAAATTAGTCCCGCTCAGTTGCCCGATGCCGTTTTATGGAAAGTTGAGGCATTGTCTTTAGCCGTGGTTAAGGGTTTGAAAAGTCCCGGGTTGTTTGCAGTAGAATTGTTTGTTGACAAAGCCGGAGAAGTATACGTTAATGAAACGGCGCCAAGAGTTCACAATAGTGGTCATCATACTATTGAGGGAAATTACAGTTCTCAATTCGATATGCTTTGGCGAATTCTACTAGAATATCCATTGGGCAATCCTGATCCAATATTACCGGCTGCCATAGTAAACGTGCTTGGAGCACCCGGCCACGATGGGCCGGCCTATTATGAGGGGCTAGAAGAAGTATTAGCAATGGATCAGGTTTTTGTTCACCTCTACGGTAAAAAACAAACAAAACCGGGCAGAAAAATGGGACATGTAACCATTATTAGTGCGGAGCGACAAGATTTGATCTATAAAGCCCATCGAATTAAAGAGTACCTGAAGGTTATTACGAAATAAGGCGTCTAATTACCGTTCATAATACTGTGACTCAGGAAATTGGGTAAAAAAACTACTTTTAAGAGCTATAATTCTGCATATGACGAAAAATTTTGATAGAGCCATTAAGGCCGGATTATTAGGGTTGGTTTTGGCTTTTGGAGCATGTAAATCTGATAAAAAAGACGCTACCGCACAAGGCGGAAACAAACCAAGTGGGCCGCTTCCTGTTGAAGGTTACGTAGTAAATGGTAAATCACTGGCTTCTATGATTGAAGTTCCGGGGAGTTTGATGCCTTTTGAAGAAACAGAAATTCGTTCGGAAATATCTGGCAGAATAATCACTTTGAATATATCTGAGGGCAATTTTGTTAGAAAAGGTGCTGTATTGGTTAAATTGTTTGATGGTGATCTCCAAGCGCAACTCAAGAAATTGGAAGTTCAATTACAAATAAGTGAGAAAACGGCGGAGCGCCAACGTGAGTTATTGAAAATTGGCGGTATCAGTCAACAAGAGTATGATTTAAGTGAACTTGCTGTTAATAATTTGAAAGCAGACATTGAGATTGTAAAAGTGAATATCTCTAAAACTGAGATCAGAGCTCCATTCGACGGTAGACTTGGTCTCAAAAACATCAGTTTAGGTGCATACATCTCTCCTTCCAATCTTTTAACAACCATCAGTCAAGTTTCTCAATTGAAACTACAATTTACGGTACCTGAAAAGTATGGCTCTTTGGTTCAAAACGGACAGTCGGTTCAGTTTCAATTGGATGGCACTACTGCTAACTTTCAAGCTACAGTAATGGCAACAGAAACGGCCATAGAAGAAACCACCCGCAGTTTGGCTGTAAGAGCAAGAGTAATCGCAAACAATCGCTTTTTAGTTCCGGGTGCATTTGCAAAGGTTCATATGATCTTAGGCAGGCAGTCAGATGCGATTATGATTCCGAGTGAGTCAGTTATTCCTCAAGGCAGAAAGAAACAAGCCATTGTATATAGAGATGGGAAAGCCAGTTTTGTTGACATTACTACTGGTGTGCGCGATTCAGTAAATGTTCAAGTACTTGAAGGCTTGAAATTAGGCGATACTGTGATTACAACAGGTTTGCTGTTTGTACGTCCCGGCGCAGATTTGAAATTGACCAAAGTAAATTGATCGTCTTAACGCATTTAGCATGAATTTATCCGAATTAAGTTTAAAGAGACCGGTACTTGCGATCGTATGCTCCATAGTAATTCTAATTTTTGGAGGATTGGGGTTCACCTATTTGGGTGTAAGGGAATATCCCGCTATTGATCCGGCAGTAATCAACGTGCGCACATCTTATACAGGTGCCAATGCGGAGATCATTGAAACCCAAATCACAGAGCCTTTAGAGAAAGCTGTTAATGGAGTTCAAGGTGTTCGAAATATCACCTCAAATAGTTCGCAAGGTGCAAGCAATATTACGGTAGAGTTTGAATTAGGTGTTGATCTTGAAAAGGCTGCCAACGATGTTCGCGATAAGGTATCGCAGGCATTGAATGCATTACCACAAGACATTGATGGGCCTCCTATCGTATCAAAAGCCGATTCTGATTCTGATCCAATCATTTTCTGTCAGGTACAAAGCCAAAAGAAAAGTCTACTGGAATTGACCAACTTCGCAGAGAACGTTGTTCAAGAACGCTTGCAAACCATTTCAGGTGTAAGTGGAGTAAACATATTTGGTAGAAGATTTGCGATGCGCTTGTGGATAGATCCTGCAAAGCTTGCAGCCTATAAACTTACGATCTCCGACATTCGAACGGCTCTTGATAGAGAAAATATTGAATTACCCGGTGGTAAAGTAAGAGGTAATAAAACAGAATTGACTGTAAAAGCCTACGGTCGATTGACCACTGAAGACGACTTCAACAACCTAATCGTTAAAGAAGACGCTACTCGAATCATTCGATTCAAAGATTTAGGATATGCAGTTCTAGGGCCCGAAAACGAAGAATCGATTTCACGTAAAAACAATATTCCTTCTGTAAATATTGGTGTTGTAGCGCAACCAGGTTCTAATCAAATAGAAATAGCAGATGAAGTATACAAACGTCTGGAAGCCATTAGGAAGGATATGCCGGGCGATATTGTATTGGAAGTAGGTTTTGATAGAACGGTATTCGTTAGGAAAGCGGTTGAAGAAGTAAAAGAAACGTTGTTGATTGCGATCGGACTGGTTGTTATCATCATCTTTTTGTTCTTCCGAGAGTGGACTATTGCTTTGCGTCCTTTGATCGACATTCCCGTATCGCTTATTGGAGCGTTCTTCATAATGTACATTGCCGGATTCTCAATCAACGTACTAACGCTTTTATCATTGGTACTTGCAACGGGGCTCGTGGTGGATGATGGTATCGTAGTAACGGAGAATATTTATAAGAAAATGGAACAGGGCATGGATAAATTCAGAGCCGCTAGAGAAGGTGCAACTGAAATTTATTTTGCTGTAATCGCCACCTCCATTACCCTTGCCATTGTATTCTTACCAATTATCTTCTTGCCAGGTTTCGTAGGACGTTTGTTCCGAGAGTTTGGTATTGTAGTGGCTGGTGCCGTAATTATTTCAGCATTTGTTTCGCTAACACTTACTCCGGTTTTGAATATCTACCTCACTGGTAATACGCACAAACATTCTTGGTTCTACCGTGTAACAGAACCTTTCTTTACCGGATTGGAGAATCTG
The DNA here is from genome assembly GCA_002385265.1 of Chitinophagaceae bacterium UBA3961. Classification (GTDB taxonomy): domain Bacteria; phylum Bacteroidota; class Bacteroidia; order Chitinophagales; family Chitinophagaceae; genus Endoryza; species Endoryza foliicola. The sequence continues at coordinate 10,597 of DGDD01000068.1, read as the reverse complement.
TATCGAAAAACGCTTGCCGGTTTTATGAAAGCACGATGGATTGCGTTAGTAATTCTTTTAGCGTGCTTATCAATAATCTACTTTATAGGAAAAGGACTGCCCTCAGAATTGGCACCGATGGAAGATCGAAGCCGAGTTCGAGCTACCATTCTGGCACCGGAAGGCACCGATTTCGACTTTATGGATAAAGTAGTGTATGATGTTACTCAAAAGGTGATCGATTCAATTGGAGAACGAAGAGTGGTCTTGTCTTTTGCGCCGGGTTTTGGTGGTGGTGGAAGCGTGAACTCCGCTATTTTAAGCATGGGTTTAACAGAGCCCAATGAACGAAAAAGATCTCAAGATGATGTGGCCAAACAAATGAATCGCATCTTTAGCAGGTATACCACGGTTCGTGTTTTGGTGGTTCAAGAGCAAACCATTTCAGTTGGATTGGGGTCTCGAGGCTCTCTTCCGGTTCAGTTCGTAATTCAGCATTTGGATTTTGAAAAGTTGAAATCGAAACTTCCCAAATTCATGGAAGAAGTGCAGAAAAGTAGTGTTTTCCAAAACTTCGACTTGAACCTTAAATTCAATAAACCAGAATTGCAAATTACCATTGATCGTTTGAAGGCAAGTGAACTGGGTGTTTCGGTACTCGACATTACTAATACTCTTCAATTGGCATTAAGTGGAAGACGCTTTGGTTATTTCATCATGAATGGTAAGCAATACCAGGTGATTGGTCAGGTTGATCGCGACAACCGAGACGATCCTTTAGATTTAAAGGCTTTCTATGTGAGAAACCGCGTGGGAGATTTGATTCAATTGGACAACTTGGTAAATATCGCAGAAACGGCCAACCCTCCTCAAATTTACCACTTCAACCGGTACAAGAGCGCCACTGTGTCTGCCGGTTTAGCTCCGGGAAAAACGCTGGGAGATGGTATCGCAGAGATGCAGCGAATTGCAAAACTAGTATTGGACGACACCTTTGCAACTTCCTTGAGTGGTTCTTCACGCGACTTTGCCGAAAGTTCTGAAAGTACTTCATTTGCCTTTTTCTTAGCATTGATACTTATCTATTTAGTATTGGCAGCTCAGTTTGAAAGTTTTATTGACCCAATTATCATTATGATTACGGTTCCACTTGCATTGGCGGGTGCTGTACTCAGTTTAGATTTGTTTGGTCAAACCATCAATATCTTCTCCCAAATCGGCATCATTATGCTTATTGGGTTGGTAACGAAGAATGGAATCTTGATTGTGGAATTTGCTAACCAAAAAAGATTAGCAGGCGAAGAAAAAGTGAAGTCGGCAGTGGAAGCAGCAGTTGCACGTCTGCGTCCAATTTTGATGACAACATTGGCAACTACCCTTGGTGCGTTGCCCATTGCAATGAGTTTGGGATCGGCCGGTAAAAGTCGTATTCCATTAGGTATTGTTATTGTAGGGGGAATGTTGTTTGCATTGATTTTAACCTTGTACGTTGTTCCTGCCTTGTATACATTCCTTTCAATTAAAAAGAAAGCAAGAGATAATGAAGAAGCTTAGCATATTGTTTTTTTTAACGGCAAGTATATTCTTTTCTAAAGCGCAAAATGCGTCGAATCCTATATTGAGTTTGGATGAGGCTGTTGGAACAGCTGTTAAAAACAATTTCAACATATTGATGTCTCGAAACGATTCCGCCTCGTTTGCGTTGGATCGTTCTTATGCGTATGCTGCTTTTCTCCCTCGTGTAAACGGAACCTTCAGTAAAGTTTGGAATATCAATGCCCAAAAGCAGGAATTAGCCAATGGACAAAAGCGCGATACAAGCGGTTTAAGGTCGAACAACCTTGCTGCTGCTGTGAACTTAAACTGGACGGTATTCGACGGAATGAAGATGTTTGCCACCAGAGACCGGATCATGGAATTAGAAAAACTGGGTGCTTTGGGGGTGAAGGCGCAAGTGCTTGCTACTGTAACCGCAGTGAGCAATAACTACTTCAGCATCGTTCGTCAAAAGCAACAATTGAAAGCGATTGAGGAACAGATGTCGATCAACGAAGAGCGAGTGAAATTGGCAGACAAAAAGCTAAGTGTTGGATTGGGCGCAAAACCTGAATTGCTTCAAGCAAAAGTAGATTTGAATGCTCAAAAAGCAGCCAGGTTGCAACAGATCACTTTGATAGAGCAATTGAAAGAACAGATGAATCAATTGATGGCTGTTCCTTTGACTACCCAATACGAAGTGAGTGATTCAATTCCGATCAATTATGATTTGAATTTTGGTTCGCTGCAAAATGGTATCAATAGTACCAATATTGGATTGCTTCAGGCCCAAAAAGGAATTGATATTGCAAAGCTGAGCTTAAAAGAGCGTGAGGGAGAGCTGTTCCCAACCATTAGTTTAAACACCGGCTATACTTTGGGAAGATTAAAAAACAAAGCGGTAATCAATTCATTTACTCCCCTTTTTAATCAAAATTTAGGGTTCAACTATGGCGTAAGTATGTCGATCCCTATCTTCAATAACTTCAACACCAAGCGTCTAATTAAACAAGCGAAGTTGGATATTCAATATCAAGAATTGAACTTAAAAAACCTTGCTTCACAAGTTGATGTTCAATTAAGCAATGCCTTTAAAGATTATCAACTGCAATTAAAATCTCTTGCCTTAGAAGAAGAAAATATTCGTTTGGCGAAAGAGAATATGGAGATCAGTTTAGAGCGTTTTCGCCAAGGGGTGTCTACCTTTCTTGAGTTGAGAGAAGTACAAAAAAGCCTAGAAGACGCTTACAATCGTTTGATTGCCGCGCGCTACAATACTAAATTGGCTGAAATTCAACTACTCTCTTTAAAAGGAGATTTGTTGAAATAGATTATGTTTGCAGCATATCTCTTAATGACTTCAATTTAGAACCATGGCTGTACAAGTAGGTATTATTATGGGAAGCGATAGCGACTTACCGGTAATGAAAGACGCTGCTGATATTTTAACTCAGTTTGGAGTGGAGTTCGAATTAACAGTTGTATCAGCGCACCGTACTCCAATTCGCATGGTTCAGTATGCTCAAACGGCAAAGGAAAGAGGCTTGAAAGTGATCATAGCCGGTGCCGGCGGAGCAGCTCATTTACCGGGGATGGTGGCTTCCCTAACATCATTACCGGTTATAGGAGTACCGGTAAAATCTTCAAATTCAATTGACGGGTGGGATTCAATATTGTCCATCCTCCAAATGCCTAATGGCATTCCGGTGGCAACTGTAGCACTGAATGCTTCAAAGAATGCTGGCATTCTTGCTGCAAGCATGATTGGCGCATTTGATGATGCAGTTGGGGTAAAAATAGCCAACTACAAAGCTGAGCTTGCTTCAGCAGTAGAATCTAAAGTGGCTCATCTTAAGCTCTCCGGGTGGAATAATAATTTCGACAAATAGTATTACTCAGAAATCTCTACTGTAGTAAAGAATGCCTCTAATTCTTGACTATTTTCATAAATTAAGTCTAGAATGGAGGTTCCATAACTTGCGTAATAAGGTAAGATCGATTCGATGCGCTCTTGGAGACCATTCTTTGGAAACAATGAATTCTTAAGGGTCTCTAGTTGACGAATGCGGTCCTCCTGCTTTCTCCGTTCTGCCCTCATCATTTTACCTTTTAAAGCTTGTATTGGCTTCAAAGATTTTTCTTTTAAAGAAGCAATGTGAGCAACCAATGTTTGATCAACGAGGGCTACTTGCTTTTGTAGAGACTCATATGCATCCATTATTGATTTTTCCTGTGTAGAAATATCAATGCGTGCGCCTGACTGGGAGATGATTTCACTTTCAATGATCGCACGTACCTCTCTGAAAATCGTTGGAACATCCAAGTTTAACTTGTTCAATAAGGCAGCTTGTTTTGGATTTACAAGCATCATTGAATTCCTTAGAACAAGTACAGGGAATGGAACACAATAAGACTGGAATAAATCCTTTAATTCAAGCCAATAAGCAGTTTCTCCGCCACCGCCTATAAAGGCAATATTTGGCAATAATGTTTCTTGAAACAAGCCCCGTAAAATTACATTTGGACTGAATTTCTCAGGTTGTTCTTCAAGTAAATTTCTTAGCTCGGACTCTGAAAAACTAAGATTTGTGTTTACTACTACAAATCGATCACCTTGTTTTTCAAATCGCTCGCGAATCTGTTGGTCGAGGTAGAATAAATTTATCTTTCTTGGATTGGCCTGAACTTTATAATGCTCTTGTAACGATGTTATTGTTTGCTCTACGATGGAAGAAGGTCTATTCGTAGTTAGATCTTCCCAGAAAACTTCTTTCATGATCGTTTTGAGTTTCCCGCTATCCGGAATCAGCACCACCAATCCAAAGCGATCAAACAGTTGATGAATGAAGTGAAAGGTTCCCGTTTGTATATCAGTAGCATTCAAATAACAGCTACGAAGCAAGTTTGACAATTCATTCCCAAACGGTTGAACACCTAACTCTCCGGCTATTCTTTCAATTAAGGGTTGAAGACCTTTTGGATTCATCCTACCCACAGCTCCGATTTGCTTGGTTTCCCAAATCAACTTCTCTTCACCAAGATAGATCTTGCCTAATTCATCCAGATCTGCATCTTCGCTTCCCATCCAAAATATAGGGACAAAGTTTTTACTTGGATGCTTTTCTTTCAAAGCAGCACACAACTTCACAGTATGAAGAATCTTGTATACAAAATACAAGGTTCCGGTAAATAATGTAGGCTGATGAGCCGTACAAACGGTATAGGTATTCTCTTCTTGTATTAACTCAATATTGCTGGCTGTTTTTTTGCCAACGCTGATGTCTTTATATTGAGTAATAAGGTGATCGTGCAACAAAGAACGATAAGAAATTGCTTGATCTCGGGCGGCCATAGCCTGCTCTATTCCGCTCCAATTTACAGCGTACCGATAAAAGGGTTTTACCGAATCCATTTCGGATAAATAGTCGGTAATGAGTTTTGAAAAATAACCTGTTTCTTGATAACGAAGCAGCGTAGCCTTTCCTTTCATAATGTAGCGTTCAAGCGTCTTCAAATATCTAATTCTTATTTCAATTCGTAGGCAACTACGGTGTTTTTCCAAAAAGTGGGAACGTAGATGATTCTGCTGATTGGATCAAAAGTAATGTCGGCCGTATTAAATTTTGCATTTCGAGTATCAAGCAATTTTTCCTTGGTGCCATCAGGATAGATATAATAGATAACCCCGGCCCAACACGAAACCAAAAATTCCTTTTCACTAATGGGTTCAATTCCATCTACACCTCCCTCCATTCCATCTGCTAGTTTCGTTAGTTTGCGATCATACTCAACTCGATAAAAGCTGGAATTATCTAGTAAGTATAAATTATCTTTAAACCATTTTACACCGTTCGGTCCTTTGAGTTCTTCTACATGTGGAGTTGCATAGTCGCCTTTTAATACATATACTCGTTTTCCTTTTGAATCCGAAACGTACACGTTTCCGCGATCGTCTACTGTAACATCATTCAGCGCTTCAGCATTGGGTATTGCAATTCGCTTTTTGATCTCACCTTTGTCAAGATCGATAACCGATACTTCTGTAATATCGGCAACGTACATTAGATTTTTATAGATGGCCATTCCCTTGGGTGCGCTGAGGCCTTTCACCCATTCAACGGCAATTGGCTTTCCATCAAGACCCAATTTCCCAATTGAACCTTTTCCATCTTTTTCCCATGGCTGACCGTCGATATTTGAAACGTAGAGAACTTTGCGTTTTTCATCTATGCAAACAGATTCCGGTACTTTGAATACCGAATCGGTAGACCAAATTTTTACAAGGCTGTGTTGTTGTGCGAGGGTAGTAAAAGAAACTAGCAGACCTAATAGCGTAAATCGACACTTCATACTGGCTTATTTGTCTGCTAATTTCACTCAAAAAAAGCTGCTATCCAAACCGTTCTACCTTAAAAGGTGTTAAATCCATATCGGTGGCAGTTTCGTTGGCCAAATCGGCAACAAATTTACCGGTGCCGGCGCCAAGGCTTAAGCCAATCATGGCGTGTCCGGTAGCCACGATGCAATTGTTTAATTTATCGAGTTTTCCTATAAAAGGAAGGCCGTCGGGTGAACAAGGTCGGTATCCATACCATACCTGATCCATAGAAGGTTTGGGTATATCGAACTCAGGAATAAACTTCTTTACGGCATCGAGTATCCCTTCTACCCTGCTCATTTGTGGAGGACGCGAAGTAGTTGTGATTTCCATAGTGCCCCCAAAACGGATTTTGTTGCCGTCCATCGGCGTAATCGCTACTCTCCCTTCTACTAAGATAGCAGGATAGTTTAGCTTATAGGGTGAGTTTTCTAAAGTCAACGAATAACCTCTGCCTGGTACAAGCGGAAGTTTCAGGTCCATAAGCGCTGCTGTTTCGCGACTCCAAGAGCCCGTTGCCACCACAACCATATCCGGCTGGTAACTAGCTTTCGTTGTAGTAACCCTGGTTATCTTTTCCCCATGCTTTTCAAACTTAGTTACGGCCTCATTGGGGCACAAACTCACTCCATTTTGCTGCAACCAGTTGATGTAGCTTTTCATCAGCTTATTTGGATACAAATGTGCGTCGCATTTAAAAAGTACAGCGCCTTGTATATTCAACTTGGTTTGAGGCTCCATGGCTTGTACTTCTTCTGCCGACAAATAGACTGTATCCAAACCTAAATCAACCGAACGTTGCACAAGTTCAGGGCCGTGAGCAGCCTTTTCCTTTGTAAGAAAATACTCAAAGAGACCTTTATGTTCATAAGAAAAATCAAAACCAGGTTCCTTAGTAAGGTCTTCATAGCATTTCTGTGAGATAATGGCTGCATCTCTTAAAGGTATTGCCGCATCATCCACATTTTTTTGAGTAGCGCTTTTCACGAATTTCAGGCCCCAATCAATCAAGCTCCAACTTAATCTAGGTTGCACATAGAAAGGGCTTTTGGGATTTAACATCCAACGTAGTCCTTGTTGTACGATACCCGGTGAAGCCAACGGTATATAGTGACTTGGGCATACATATCCTGCGTTTCCATAAGAACAGTTGTTCAGAAAGTCACTTTGGTCAACCACAGTAACATCCCAACCCGACTTTCGTAAATAATATGCGGAACTTAAGCCAATTACACCACCGCCAATAATCAACGCTTTACTCATACTAACTTTATTTTATTCTTTGATAGTTCGAACACCAAAAATACGACCTGCTGTTTTACCATAATTTGCTTCAACGCGCACGGTGATTGTAGTACCCGTGCCTAAGACATCTGAAGGTATTGGATAAACAAAATCATAAAACTTACCCGTTTGACCGCCTTTCCAGTTTACTGTGGTCAAAAGTTTTCCATTCACTTTGATATCAAAATTTCTGTCTTTATCATCTCCAATATAGGTGCAAAGCAGACTATTTTTTTCACCGGGATTTACTTTCATTACAAACTCAAAATAGTTCTGAGCCCTAGCTTCTCGTCCGGTTCTACCAAGAGCTGCATCAACATAAGAGCGCTCACTCGCCTTTAGCTGATGATCTCTTTCAGGTTGCATTTCCCCTATTCTGAAATTATCGATGGTAATTGATTCTACATGCGCTTGGCGTTTCTTTTCTGCTTCATAAGTAGCCTGTAGTTGGGTCCATGCATCCTTGGTAAAGAAATCCCAATAAACACTGTAGTATTGATCGTATGTTTTGTAAAAAGGAATCAAGGTAACGTCTTTCGGTTGACCCACACCTTTCATTTGAAATACCAAGTTTTTACTGTCGCTGGTTAACCATTCAGCTGCATTTCTATTATTGGTCAACAGTACCGGAATACCATAAACCGGATCCGGTTGCTCCTTACCCAGTACGCCTGCCAAAACAATTGGTCCGTATTTGAAGGCTACTCTATTTGGATTGTCGGGCATCGCCTCTGTATATACGCCCATTGGAGTTGTAACTTGAATGCGGTCGTTGCTTCCAAAAGTTCTATCAATGAGCCAATAACCAAACTCATCAACAATTGCTTTTACCGGCTTTTGGTTTATGGTGATAACAGCATCTCCTTTCAACCAAAAAGGCTTACGAATTCTAATTTGCAGGCGTTTCGGCTTGAGTTGAGTTATTGTAATTAGCATTGATTCGCTGTTAGGAAATGTAGTTGCCAATTGAACTTTTGCTTGTTTCGCCTTCCAGTTTAAAACAGAGGGGATGAATAGGTTGATAAATAAACTGCCGTCATTGCCATCACCATAGATGCTTTCGCCATACTTGCTATGATTTTCAATTCCACTTCCTACACAACAAGTAAAAGTATTGAAGGAGTCACTGAATTGTTTTTGTGTTCCCATTCGCAAAGGCACAAAGTAACACATCATTCCTGTCTCAGGATTTTGAGACGCAAGAATATGATTGTACAATGCACGCTCATAATAGTCCATCAACTTTGAATCGGGCTGCCATCCAAACAAATGACGCGTAAGCTTCAACATATTATAGGTATTGCAAGTTTCGCAGGTATTGTCACTTAAGCGGTCACTTAAAGAATCTGCTTGTCCGCAATACTCATAGTTACTGTTTCCACCAATTACATAGCTGTGATGGTTTACCATGGTAGACCAGAAGAATGAGGCAATCGTTTTGTCCGATTCATTTCCTGTAAGTTCAAACTGTCGGGCACTACCAATTGCTTTGGGCACATTAGTATTGCTATGTTTGCCGGGTAGAGGGTCAATTTTTTTAGCCAGCTTCCCCATTACAAACTCATCGTAAAACTTATAAGAAAGATCGAGGTATTTCTTGTTACCAGTAAAGGAGTAGATATTCGCCAATACATCATTCATGCCGCCATATTCACAATTCAACATTTTTAACCGAATAGAATCGCTTAAATGATTTACGGTATTGTAAGTCCAGTCGGCCATCTTCACCACTACATCCAATGCTTTTTTATTGTCTGCATATAAGTAGGCATCGCACAATCCCGCCATTACCTTGTGTACGGTATACCAGGGGCTCCAGCCTCCATTCAAATCAAACCCGCTTGACTTGATTTGCCCTCGGGCTACTTGAGCGAAAATGCTGTCTTCCTTGGGAATGGCACCCACATAGCCTGTTCCCCTTGCCTTTTGGCACCGCTCCAATTCAGAAACGATGTAATTGATGCGGTTCTTGAATTCAACTTGACCGGTTGACACATACATCATTGATAGAGCTGAAAGATAATGTCCAAGGGTGTGTCCTGAAAGTCCATCGCTTTCCCATCCGCCATAGATAGAGTCTTTGGGTGGTAACCCTGCGTTTTTATTAAAGCGGTATAGAAGTCGATCCGGATTTAGCAACATCAAATAGGCACTATCCTTCTGCATCGCATTCGTAAACGGACTGCGAGTTATTTTTACATCTTGCAAGGGAAAAGAATAGGACTTCAACGGCACTTTGTCTTTAACCTTAACAAGTGAATTTTCCTTCTGACTCAAGAATGACTGCGAAAATCCGTTGCTTGCGTTTAAACAAGTTCCCAAGATTACTGCTCCTAAAACGAATGCATGTAGTTTATTCACTTTAATTAAATTCTATTTTACAGAAAACTTGTAGACAGTTGTTTGAGAATAAGTTTCACCGGGTTTCAACACTGTTGAAGGGAAACTAGGTTGATTTGGACTATCGGGAAAATGCTGAGTTTCTAAGCACAGTCCTGAATGTTGAATATAGCTGCGTCCATACTTAGCACCTGCTAGTGTACCATTCAAGAAATTACCACTATAAAACTGAATACCGGGTTCTGTGGTGAAAACTTCCATAAAACGTCCAGACTTGGGATGATATAACGAAGCAATCAATTCTAAACCTGTTCCGCTTCTCGATAACACCCAGTTATGGTCATAGCCGCCTGCCACTTTATCAATGTCTTTTCCTATGAGTTTAGGTGTGTTAAAATCCATAGGCCCTCCTGCAACGGGTTCTATTTTCCCGGTTGGAATTAGTTGATCATTCACCGGAGTAAAGCCGGCGGCTTTTATCATCAACTCGTGTTCTTTAACAGTTGAATCTAAACCTGCAGAAAGATTAAAATAGGCGTGATTGGTCAAGTTTACCGGGCAGGCTTTGTCTGTAGTTGCTTTGTATTCAATACGAATAGAATTGTCTGCAGTTAATGTATAAGTGACGGAGATATCCATATTACCGGGATATCCTTCTTCCCCATCTTTGCTATGATAGGTTAATACCACACTGCTATCGCCGGGCTGTGGTTGCATTTGCCAAACTACTTTATCATAGCCTTTGTTCCCTCCATGCAAACTGTTTCCATTGTTATTGCCTGCCAGCGTATATTCTTTTCCATCTAGAGTAAATTTACCTTTTGCAATTCTGTTTGCATATCGTCCAACCAAACTTCCTATATACGGTACTCCTTTTTGTAGGTATCCTTCCATATTTTCGAAACCCAATACTACATCTCCCATTTCACCATCCTTATTAGGAACCATTACTTCTCTTAAGGTTCCACCATAATTCAACACCTTAATTGACATGCCATTGGGATTGGTAATGGCACATTGCATGATTTTTTGACTGTCGACAGCACCTCCAAAAGGCGACACGCTTAATTGATAAGATTT
>DGDD01000261.1:7707-8233 GCA_002385265.1 Chitinophagaceae bacterium UBA3961 | reverse complement strand
AATTAATAATTAATTAAGTAATAATTAATAATGAAACAGCCGGAGTACAGGAACGAGGATAAGAGGAAACGAGGAAGGAGGAAATACAGAGAAAGAAGAGGGAGAAGAACAGGGGGGATGATAATTATGAATTAAGAATGAAGAATTAATAATGAAACAGCCGGGGAGATAATTGGTGAATTTGGGAGTTTGTGAATGTTGGAATGAAATACCGAACTAGGGTATGTTGCTAGCGAACACTTACAAGACCGAGTGGGAAATGAGTCAGAGGCGGGCGGAGCGAGCCTTAGCTCGCGGAGCTTTGTTTAAGCGTTAGCTTAGTTTATTTAAGCTAGTATAGTTGGCGCAAGCGTAAGCTTGTGCCCTTTGCAAAACCAAGTAATAATTAAGAATTAATAATGAAACAGCCTGAATAGAAGAGCGAGGATGAGAGGAGACGAGGAAGGAGGAAATACAGAAAAAGAAGGCGGGGGAAGAACAGGAAGCTAGCTTTGCAGAACAACAGCAGTCCCGCAGGCGAAGCCGT
>DGDD01000261.1:0-7369 GCA_002385265.1 Chitinophagaceae bacterium UBA3961 | reverse complement strand
AGCCGTTGCGGGAAACGAGGAAAGAGGAAATACAAAGAAAGAACAGAGGGACAGAATTTGCAGCAACCATCCTGTACATCCTTTAATCTTGTAAATCCTGATCTTAATTATTAATTTTTTTGCGGCTATTGGGTATTTGTAAACTCTCTCAAATCACTTAGGTTTACGTCAGTTTCTTAATTCAATCATTTAAACACGCAGATATGAAACTCATGAAATCCTTGCTGGTAGCCGTTTTAGCGCTCATCGCAGGTGTTGCAACAGCACAAACACCCAAAAAACCAAGTGCCCCGGGTAAAAAACCACCTCAGAAAGCAGCTCAACAATATGGCTGTACTTCTTATATGAAGGCGCCGGCAGTAACTGCCGCCTTTGATACTTCCAGTGGTCGCGGATTAGCCGATCCATACTATTTGTGGGACAATGGCGCTGTACTCCGTGTAAAATTCCTCTCTGGAAGCAGTGAAATGAAGTTCAAAGTATTGAGCTACGCAAAAGAATGGGAACAATTTGCCAATGTACGCTTTGAATTTGTAGAAAATGGAGATGCCGATATCCGCGTTAACCTCGATAACAAAGGTGGTCACAATTCCGTAATTGGTCAACTAGCCACCGGAGTTCCGCAAGATGTAAAAACCATGAACCTTGATACCACCGATTTCAAAACATATGAAAGCATGCACGGTACTGTAATGCACGAATTCGGTCATGCTCTAGGTTTGCTGCACGAACACTATAGCCCCCTTGCAGGTATCCCCTGGAACAAAGAATTAGTGTATAAAGAACTCGGACAATCTCAAGGTTGGGATAAACTTACAGTAGACGTAAACCTCTTCCAACAATATTCATTGACCTATACTCAAGGAACCTCTTACGATAGAAAGTCAATCATGCACTACCCTGTATTGGCTCGTTGGACCACCAATGGCTACTCAGTTCCTTGGAACAACTATTTAAGTGATGGCGATAAAAGTTTGATTTCTGCATTGTATCCTAAAGGAGGCGCTAGATCAACAGAAAAACCTCGCTTCTTTATCACTGATTTTACATCAATGAACTTTAAAGAAAGCGCTGATAAAGGTGGATTGCTCATCTATCCTTCATTCCGAATCAAAACTCAAGGTGCTGAAGGACAAGTGTACTTCACAGTTTTCTTCTATGATGAAAATGGGAATCCTTTAATGGACAATAACGACAAATACAATATCAGCAATGTAGTGGCTACCTACAAATCATTCAAATTCCAAGCCGGTAAAATCTTAACAGCTAACAAAGCTGCTCCCGATGATTTCGAAATGTTCATTCCTTATAGTGAACTGCCCGTAACTCCGGGAACAAAAATCAAAATGGTATTCCGTGCTATCTTGGTTGATGGGGAAGAATTGAAATGGTTCTATAATTCAACTCCCGTGAATTTCTCACTGAAGAAATAATTGGAATAATCAAGATTTAAGTTTTTGAATTCTGTGTGATAGGTAGTGGGATTTAGGCTTTAGGTGTTAGGCATTAGGCTTTAGGTATTAGGCTTTTTTGACCACTGATAGCACGAATTGATACCGATTCACACAGATTAGTCTCTAAAATTCAATCAACCTGACTGCCGGCTGTTTCATTTTTAATTCTTAATTATTAATTATACTTCGAATAACACAGATTAGCTCTATTATTTTAGAGACTAATCTGTGTTATCTTTTATTTATAATCTGTGGTTTGAAAAACATAAAACCAAAACCTGATTACTCACCGTCTCTTTGCGGCTCTTCTTTCCCTTCCTCACCTTTGCGACTGCGAAGCTGCGCAAACTAAAAAACTCAAGAACCTAAAACTTAAAACTCAATTCCTACATCACTCTCATCGCCGCTTTCGCAAAAGGCACGATTTGCAATGAACTAATAATTCCTAGATCCTCCAAAAGATCGGTTTCATTGTCCAAAAATTTGAAAACCCTGTGCGCTTTGTTTTGCTGAAACAATCGAGTAAAGATTTCTCTTCCTTCTAAGGTTCTATTCACCAATAATTCTAACAATACGCGATCGTAAAAGTGAAAACGTGAACCGGCGGCAGGTACTTGCTGAAGTTTTTGACGATGCAATAAGGAGTTCACAATCGACTTTGTCTGTTTTTGTACAAACTGAAATGTATATCCGGAAGAACCCTTTGTTTGGCCACCGGCTGTTCCAATATGATACATGCCATTCTTGTAGAATTCAAACTCGGCTGCGGTCATGGGAATCACTCCAAATTCTGTTTCTTTTACTTCATAAAGCGTGATGCCCAAGTATTGTTGAATATAGTTCCGCAGTGCCGCGTCGTATTGATGGTCGTGTAAAAGGTTGGCTGTGAAAAGCGTATATTCTACGAGTGCAGTGGTTTCTGTTAAGGGGAGTACATACACAAAGGTCGACCCCTCGGTTTGATCAACCCTAAAATCCATCAAAGTTGCCTTGTTAGGATTGAACGAAGGAGAAGTGGTTTCAATGATCCACCCTTTGAAGTGCTGCTTTAAACTCAACCGATGTTCCGGTTCCTTCGTTAAAATAGAATTGAATACAAGTGCACCATCAAGATCTAATAATTCGTCATTTACTCGCACTTCTGTGTTTCCTCTACTGCTCTGATGGAAACTCACCTCTCCATATAAAAATGAAACATTCTTACATCCTTGAAGAATTGAATAGCAATATTCATAGAGTGCTCCACTGCGGATCATTTTGTACGAGTAGTCGTACATGTCTAAATCCTTTTCAAATCCTTCGCTATAAAATTGAAGAGAAGGCCATTGATGGTACACACAGTTTTCAAAAAAACCTTTACCATACTCCCAAAAACACCAAGTTCGATCATTACCTTGTTTCGGAGCTTTGTCTACAATCAGCAAAGTTTGATGCTCCAACAAACCCGATTTCACCATTCTTGCCGCTAACGACAATCCTGCCAATCCGGAACCTAGAATAATATAATCAGTTCGTTGAGACATATTCCTTTAATAACTAAAATAGATGCAATATGCTTGCACCTATTCCACCTTCATTATTAATTATTAATTGTTAACTATTAATTCATATTTAACTCGTTGCTTCATACTCCACTCTTTGTGCCTCCATCAACTTCTTATCTCTTCGCACTTTTTCCCAATATTTCTTATGAACATACAACATCCCAAATGACTCTCCCTCATGCTTATCAAGATGCTTGTGGTGCATTTTGTGTGCCCAACGAATGGCTCTTACATACGTACTTTTCGAGCGGGTAAACCATTTGAAACGCTGGTGAATAATTACATCGTGAACCAGAAAATAAGCTGCGCCGTAGGCCATAATTCCAAATCCAATGGCTTGTACCCAGTACATGGCGTTCAAGGTTCCGAAGAGGATGCAAAGAAAACTCGGGACCGCAAATATCACAAAGAAGGCATCGTTCTTTTCAAAAAATCCGGGGCGAACGCGGTGATGATCCTCATGCAAATACCACAAAAATCCATGCATTACCCATTTGTGAGTAGCCCAGGTAATTCCTTCCATGGCAAAAAAAGTACCGAGCAAAACCAAAATATATACGAGTACTGAAAGCATTGTTCTTAATTGATAGTTTACTGAATCGTTTCTTTTTTAGAAGATCTACTCAAAACACAAAGTTGGTGTTTTTTCCCATGCAGTCCTATTGGAGTTGCTCCATTAATTTTGGAAGTGCAATATGAAACCATGCGGTGTATTGATCCGGATGCAGCTTCATATCTGCTTCAACTTCATCCAAAGAAACGTATTTTATCTCGTGCACTTCTTCCGGATTCAATTGAACATCGCCCTCATATTCGCCTACAAACACATGATCGAATTCGTGTTCAACCAAGCCATTATCGAAAGCAGCTTTATACTTGAAATCAAAAATTTTTGTAAGGGGGGTGGTAAAACCTAGTTCTTCTTTTAATCTTCTTACAGCAGCGTCAGCAACAGCCTCGTTGGGAAAGGGATGGCTGCAACACGTATTGGTCCACAAGCCTGCACTGTGGTACTTCGTTAATGCGCGACGTTGCAATAGCAACAAGCCTTCTTTATTAAAAACAAATACGCTGAACGCTCTGTGGAGCAAGCCCTTTTCATGAGCCTCCATTTTCTCCATCGTCCCGATGGCTTCATCTCTTTCATTCACTAATACAACCGAAGCACTCATTAATTAGATCAGATTTAATTGATTTTTTACACCCGCTCGCACCACAATATACGCTTTGTAATAATTGGGGATTCGAATGCGTGATTCCAAAATTTTCGCCGGTTGTGTTTTACGGATCTTCTTGAACAAGCTCAAATAATACTTGTACGCAACGTACACACCAAAACGCGCTTTCCAAGGCAATTGCATGATTCCTTCGTAAGCATGTTCAAAATCCTTCGCAATATCAGCCTCAATTGCCGCTTTACTTTCATTTGTGAAAGAATTGAAATCAACACCCGGAAAATACGTACGATTTAAACTTTGGTAGTCTGCTTTTACATCTCTCAAGAAATTAACTTTCTGGAATGCTGCTCCTAATGATTGTGCAGATGGTTTTAATTTTTCGTACATCGCTTTGTCTCCTTCGCAGAAAACATACAAGCACATCAAACCCACTACTTCCGCACTTCCATAAATATAGTTTTCATATCCCTGTTCATCATAGGCTTGTTTATTCAAATCCATTTCCATGCTTTTGAAAAATGCTTCAATTAAATCGTGACTGATATTAAACTCATTCACGGTCATTTGAAAACTATGCAAAACAGGGTTCAAGCTAATTTTATCTTCAATTGCTTCGTAAGTATCGCGCTTGAATTTAACCAATAAGCGTTCTTTATCGTGCTCATGAAAGGTATCTACAATTTCATCGGCTAGCCGAACAAAACCATAAATATTGTAGATCGGTTTTCTGAGATCTTGATGCAGCAAACGAATAGCCGATGAGAAAGAAGTACTGTACTCTTCGGTGGTAATTTGACTGCAAAGCTGACTTACTTTATGGTATATGGCCATCATAACAATTCAGTTTACTGATGTAGTGTTTAACAATTTACGTTTTAATGCACCAAATAGTTCATTAAAAAGACTTCATTAATTCCCCGGCTACTACTTCCCCGCTGATAAGACTGGGTGGTACTCCCGGACCGGGCACCGTTAGCTGACCGGTATAGAACAAATTGGATACTTTCTTGCTTCTACAAGAGGGTTTAAGGATGGCGGTTTGCATGAGGGTATTGGCTAAACCATAGGCATTGCCTTTGAAAGAATGGTATTCGCTTACAAAATCGGAATAGGCAAAGCTTCGTTTCACTACAATAGCATCTCTAACAGTTTGACCAACACGTTTTTCAAAACGATCCATGATCAAATTGAAGTAATATTCTCGCTTTTCTTCGGAATCATCGCTCAATCCGGCCGCCACCGGTATCAAGAAAAACAAGTTTTCACAGCCTTCTGGGGCCAAACTTGCGTCTGTAACACTGGAGGCGTTGGCGTAAAACAAGGGAGTTTCAGGCCAAATTCTTGAGGTATAAATTTCATCTGCATGTTGTTCGAACGGAACATCAAAAAACAACATATGATGAAGAATAGAATCGAGTTTTTTATTGATGCCTACGTAGTAAAGTAAACAAGAAGGAGCCATTTCTCTCTTGTCCCAATAGGCTTCTGAATACGAGCGAGCCGCTTCAGGCAGCAATTGGGTTTCTATGAAATGATAATCTGCACCGCCTATTACAGCTAATGCCGGATAGGTCCCCTTATCAGTCACCACATTTCGAACTGCATTTTTTTCAATTTGAATAGAAGTAACCGGTTCTTCAAATTTGAATTGAACACCCAGTTCTAAGGCTAATTTATACATCCCTTCCACTACTTTGTACATACCGCCTCTCGGGAACCATGTTCCTCCAACAATATCAGCGTAGTTCATTAAGCTATACAAAGCCGGGGTGTTTTCAGGTAAAGCTCCCAAAAACAAAACGGGGAATTCGAGTAGCTGACGAATTTGCGGTTGTTTGAAATATTTATGAACGTGTTTCTTAATTGAAGTGAACACATCTAATTTGAACACGCCTTTCATCACTTCCCAATCGAGAAATTCCACTAAACTCAATCCGGGTTTAAACACCAATTTCTGGATGCCCACTACATATTTGTAACGCGCTTCTTCCAAAAAACGATCGAGTTTTACTGCAGCGCCCGGTTCCATTTCCTCCAACATCTTTTTAAAATCATCGAGCGAAGCAGGAATATCGCTGTATCCTTCTTGCCAATACACTCGGTAAGAGGGATCCAAGCGTTCAATAGTATAATAGTCCGAGGCCTTTTTACCAAATTGTTCGAAATAACGATCAAACACGTCGGGCATCCAGTACCAGCTGGGCCCCATGTCGAAAGTAAATCCGTTTGTTTTCCATTGACGTGCACGTCCGCCTGGACCTGCTTGTTTTTCCAAAACGGTTACTTGGTAACCGGCTTTGGCAAGAAAGCTGGCAGCAGAAAGTCCGGCAAAGCCGGCTCCTATCACAACAATGGGTTTCAATACTTAGTTTTTAATGATTTGCTCTTTCAATAATTTCCGTGCGAAGTGAATTCTACTCTTGATCGTTCCTAGAGGTTCATTGAGCATATCCGCGATCTCATGGTACTTATATCCATCAAAGTACAACAAAAAAGGGTTACGAAAAATTTCAGGTAAATTATGTATCGCTTTTTGAATGTCTTTGATCCTCAAATTCGTCTCCGCATTGTTAGGAATAGCAACAGCAGAACTATTGTTCAGAATAAACTCGTTGGGAGTATTATCAAAAATGGTTTGCTGCTTTGCCTTTCTGCGATAGTTGTTAATGAAGATGTTTCGCATGATTGTATACAACCATGCTTTAATATTAGTACCTACGTTGTACTTGTCTTGGTTAGATAATGCGCGGAACAGAGTTTCCTGAAAAAGGTCCTTTGCCGCTTCGGTATCACGTGTCAAAGTTGCCGCAAATGGCTTCAGAAACTCCGCATTATTAACCAGCATTTGGTTAAATTCAACAGTTGTCATGGCAAAGAGTGTTTAATTATTAAGGACATAAAGTTAAACACTATATACGAGAAAGAGCAGTTTTTTGTTTAATTTTTTAAAATAAAAAGTTAAACAAAAAAGAAAAGCGTTAAACAGTTCAGGATCAACGAATTAAAGTTTAAACATTTATTAATAGGAAAAGGATGGTAATTAATAATTAAGGAATTAATAATTAATAATGGAACAGCCGGAGAACAGGAACGAGGATAGAGGAGACGAGGAGCGAGGAAAGACAAAAAAGAACAAGAGGGGGAACAAGGGGAATTACAGGAGAGAGGAAGCGAGGAAATACAGAGAGACTGC
>DGDD01000249.1 GCA_002385265.1 Chitinophagaceae bacterium UBA3961 | reverse complement strand
TGCTTTTACCGCGGTTTCGTTGATCACTAATTCGTTGGTAGTATCAGACTGGCTCAATGCTCTACCCGCGATCAATTGAAACCCATACAACTTCATATAACTGGTATCGATGTACTTCTTAAATAACTGTCGCTCGATGGGCTCCTTACCTTCTTTAAAGTATTTGAAATGACTAGACGAATAACCGGATTGCAAAGGTGGTGTTCCCAAAGAGGCCGATACTACACCCGGTAAGGTTTTAAATTCTCCTAATAAGGCTTGCGGTTTGCCTTTGTACTTCTCTTCACCTGCAAACTTGAATGGAATGTTTACCAATACAACCGCCTCTTTATTGAACCCCATATCGGAATGAACAATATAGTTCAATTGTTTTCCCATTACGATTGCGCCGGTGATAAACACAATTGCAATCATGAACTGAAATACGATCAGGGCCTTCTGCAATCCAACCCGACTCTTGCTATTCTTGAATACAAACGCCGTTTTGAACACGTTTACGGTTTTTACTTTGGTAATCAACCAACCCGGATACAATCCGGCAAGTAACGAAACCACCATTGTCAAACACAGCATAAACACAAGAATCAACCAGGTATTGTCCAGCGACTCCACTCCCTCCGGAATGATATCTTTCAACAATCTAAACTCCACTTGACCCAAGAAGTAGGCGACGATGGAAGCCAAAACAGTTATCATGAGTGTTTCAATCAGAAACTGCAAAATCAAAGTACTTGAGCCACTTCCCAGTGTTTTTCGAACACCGATTTCCTTTGCTCGATGTGGAATGGAAGCCACACTCATGTTAACATAGTTGATAATCGCTAACAACAACAAGAAAGCGGCAATGCCAATTAATCCAAACAACACCTTTTTATTAGCCTTGTGCACGCCCCATTCTTGTATATAAGTAGAAAAATGCGATTCTTTCAAAGGCAAGAGTTGCATCCATCTGGTAAACTTGAACGAGTTTTCCTTTTGCGACATGTGCTCTTTTGTTTTCTGTTGCACCATGTTTTCAATCACCGCCAAGGCCTTTTTCTCATCGTAGTTTGGATTCAACTGAACGTATAATTTATCGCTGCCATTGGTATTGGTCCACTGTGCCAACGGATAGTCTTCCGACTTCAAGGCGCAAAACTCTTTCCCGGTAAACTCTGTATTGCCCTTCAAATCGGCTACCACACCGGTTACCGTTCTCACGGTAGTATCGCGGTAGGTGATATAAGTGATGGATTGATTCAGTACTTCTTGAATCTTTTTATTGGGAAAGTATTGTTTCGCTCTAGACTCTGTAAGCACCAATGAATTCGGACTCTTCAAGGCCGAATTCGCAAAACCAGCCAACCACTGATAGTCAATCATATCAAAATAACTAGAGTCAATCGCTACTACATCTTCCACATCATCAAAATTGCTCAACTTACCGCTGCCATCGTTCACCACCACGGTCTTCATCCACATTCCAAAAACAGGTACCACGCGATCGAAGCCCACACCTGTTTTCCGAAGCTCTTGGTAAATAGGTTTTGAAACGCCACCATTGTAAGATTCTTTTTCATCGAAAATAAACCCACTTACCACCCGATAGGTCTGGTCGATTTTCTTAAAGCCTTTTTCATAACTGTATTCAAAATTCACAATGCGATACACCAACCAACAAACACTGATACTAACGGCCAATCCCATCACATTCAATCCTGTGAAAAGCCGTTGCTTCCAGAGATGTCGCAGCGTAGTCGTAAAATATTTTTTAAACATAAGAAGTCAATTTTCAATTAAGAATAAGGTCTATTAGATTCTCTATTTGTATTTAGAACCTTGCGAAGCAAGCCTTGTGTCCTCTTTTTCCCAAGCTACAGTTAGTTATCAATTGTTAAACTTGATGAATTAAAATTCAACCTCGTGTCGTTGTGTCCTAGTGCCCTGGCGTTTCCGTAGCTTTCACTGAAAGCGTCTTTACTCCGATTTAATACTCATCACCGGATTCGCTAGCGCCGCTTTCACTGCCTGCCAACCAATAGTCACAAACGCAATCAATGCAGTCAACAACCCCGCCGCAACAAACACAAACCATTGAATCTTGATTTGATACGCAAAGCCTTGCAGCCACTTATTCATGAAATACCATGCAATGGGCGTAGCAATACAAGCCGCAATGAAAATCATGATCAAAAACTCTTTCGAAATAAGGTTCACGATGCTCAGTACAGATGCACCCAATACTTTTCGAATGCCGATTTCTTTGGTTCGTTGAGAAATGATCAAAATCACCATTGCCAATAATCCCAAACAACTCAACACAATGGCGATAGAAGCCCCAATCGAAAACATCTGCATCAGCTTTTCTTCTCTTCTATACTGACGGTTTACGTTCTCATCCAAAAAGCTTCCCTTGAACTCCCCACCAGGAGAAACACTGGCCCATGTCGACTTCATCAACTCCATGCTTTCTTTCAATCGGTCTCCTTTCACACGAACCAAAATATAATTCGGCTCGAAGTTATAGTCCAACACCAGTGTCAAAGGTTCTATCTTCTTTTTCAAACTCTTGTAATTGTAGTCTTGTACCACCCCAATAATCGTCAAGGGCTTTGCAGAATCAATCGGAAGTTTTACACCGATGATTTCTTTTTCCCCTATCTGTTTGGCCATTGCCTCGTTCACCAATACTGCGGAGCTATCTGTCAGAAACTCAGGTGAAAAATCTCTACCTGCTACCAATTTCAATCCAAGCGTTTTTACAACATCATAACTAGTGCCAATCCAAGTGCTTCTCAATTCTCGATTCTTGTAGTCAAATCCACGGATGGAGGTTCTAGAACTATTGTCAGTCCCCATTCCCAAATTATCGTACAAGCCGGTAATGCTCTCTACCATGGGTGAGTTGTTGAGCTTGTCGCGCATTAAATTCAAAGCTTGAACTTTTCCGATTTCTCCGGTAATGGGGATGCTAATAACTTGTTGTGTGTTGTAACCAAGAGGACGCGTTCTTAAGTAATTCATCTGTTGCCAGGTAATCAAGGTACAGGCAATCAATAATACAGAAATAACAAATTGGAAAGAGATCAATGCATTACGGAGTCGATTCGATCCACCCACGGTAGCCCTTCCTTTCAATACCTTGATCACATTCAATCGGGCCATTTGCCATGCGGGATAACCACCGGCCAATAATGTAATAAAAAGAAATCCTCCTACAATGGCCAACCATACCTTCAGTTCTTTCAAGATACTTTGCTGAACATTCAACGCAAACAATTGCTTGAAAGACGGCACTAAGTAGTAGGCAGCAATCAAGCTAACAATCAAAGCCACCAAACACACCAAAAACGCTTCCGCCCAAAATTGCATGGCAACTTGATTCTTCATGGCACCTAAGGTCTTCCTCAATCCAATTTCTTTGGATCTTGTGAAACTCTTACCAATACTTAGGTTGATAAAATTGATGCATGCAATTGCTATGATCAACAGAGCAATGGTCATCAACATGTACAAGTAGAACTTAGCAATCGACTGACCGCCTGCAATCTCCGTATTGGTGTGCATGTCTAACAAGGGCTGCATCAACAATTTAATGTAGGAACCGTCGTTCGCAGGTACCGCACCGTCTCGCTTCATGTTCTTGATCGTTTCTGCGTATTGTTGCTGCATAAAGGGTTTCAATTTTGATTCAAACTGAGCACCCGATACTGAAGGATTCAATTGAACAAACAAGTCGAGATAATTTGAATTCCATTCGTTCTCTACTAATTTGTAAAAGGACTGCGACTCGAACGGCATGATGAAATCGTACTGAAACGTAGAATTATCGGGAAAATCTTTGATTAAGGCAGTAACTGTTCTTGCCTCCCAATGATCGTCCACTTGAATTTGAACCGTTTTACCAATTGGATTTTCCTCTCCAAACACGGCCTTAGCGGAACGTTCGTTCACCACCATGCTTGTAGTTGATTCAAAAGGCTTGGTAGTGTTCCCACTAGTAAGCGGGAAACTGAACATTTTGAAGAAATCAGCATCGGTATAGGTAATTCCGATCTCAATCTTTTTGTCTTTGTATTGCAACCAAGTGCCCCCATTGGCCAAACGTGTTGCATATTTAATATCGGGAAAATTCTGCTTCAGTACCGGTCCGAGAGGAGTAGGCATTGCGTTGGAGAATCGAGAATCTCCACCCGGTGTTTGTGTTTGGAAATAGGTATGGTAAATATTGGGGGCGTTGGTATTGAATTTATCATAGGAAAATTCAAACGCCACACTCAATAGCAACAACAAAGCACTGGTAAAGGCTAAACACAATCCGAAAACATTGATAAAACTATCGGTTTTGTGTTTCCACAAATTGCGCCAGGCTATCTTAAAATAATTTTGAAACATAGTTCAGGTTTTTATCCCTTCCCAAGGGAACATGTTTGTTTTTCAGTGGCTATACATATGATCGATGGCTATACGATACATACTTACACCAAAATATTCTCTGTTACGGTTTGTCCGTCGAGCATGCGAATAATGCGGTGGCTAAAACGCGCATCGTGCTCACTGTGTGTTACCATTATAATAGTGGTTCCTTGCTCATTCAAATCGGTAAGCAATTCCATTACTTCATTACCATTGCTACTATCGAGGTTACCGGTAGGTTCATCCGCCAAAATCAATTTCGGATTGTTGACAACGGCACGCGCTACTGCCACACGCTGCTGCTGACCACCCGACAATTGCTGCGGATAGTGGTTTCTGCGGTGCATGATCTGCATCTTATCTAACACTTTCTCTACTTTCTCTTTTCGCTCCGATGCTTTCACACCTGTATAGATCAAAGGCAATTCTACGTTTTCATAAACCGTCAATTCATCGATCAGATTAAAACTCTGAAACACGAATCCAATATTGTGTTTGCGAATATCAGCACGCTTGCGTTCGTTGAATTTCGACACTTCAATTCCGTTGAAGACGAAGCTGCCCGCGTCTGCATCATCCAACATGCCTAAAATATTCAGCAAGGTACTTTTACCACAACCGGAAGGCCCCATCACTGCAACAAACTCACCTTCTTTTACTTCCATCGAAAGCTTGTTCAGTGCAATGGTTTCCACTTCTTCCGTGCGATAAAACTTTTCTAAATCAGTAATCTTTATCATAGCTCGGTGTTTATTTTTTGTATTTATTTTTTCTTGATAACGAGTTCTTGAATGTTTTCATAATTGTCGTAGCTGGATGTAATCACCTTATCTCCTACTTCCAATCCTTTTACTACTTCAAAATAATCGGGGTTCTGACTTCCCAATACAATGTCAACTTTATATGCTGTGGTTCCATCGGCACTTAACTTGTACACCCAGTTACCACCGGTTTTAGTAAAGAATCCACCTCGTGGCAAGCGAATGGCCTGCTTTTCGTCACTCAGGGCCAAACGAATCTGCAAACTCTGCCCGCGACGCACATTCTCAGGAACCTTGCCTTCGAATTGCATATCCACCTGAAAGCGACTATTGGTAACCTGCGTATACACTTTGCTGATCTTCAATTTATACACCGCATCTCCAATTTGCACTTGACCAACCAATCCGGCATAGATGCGAGTGATGTAGTGTTCGTCAATATCTACGCGAACTTTAAATCCACTCATCACGTCAATTTGTCCCAAGCGCTCGCCCTTGTTTTTATTCTGACCCACTTCAGCATCCAAAGATGTCAATTGTCCATCAACCGGAGCACGAACAATCAAATCGTTCACCTTCTTCTGCATAATATCCAAGGCATTTTGAGAAGCGGCATAAGAGCGCTTATCTTGTGCTTCTTGTTGATTTCTAGAAAGGGAATCTTGCTGTAAAATTTGCTGGGTTAAATTTCTTTTTTGCAAATAGTAATTGTAATCGTTCTCCGACTTCTTGAACTCCTGAAAACCGATGGCCTTCTCTTCATATAATTTTTTATTGAGACGATACAAGCGTTCCGCTTCTTTGTACAAGCTCTCTACATCGGCCATCTGATTCAACTTCACCACGGTATTCTGAGAAGCCGCGTTCTTGTTGATCTGCATCTGGGTAAGGGTATTGTAAACGGTATTCTGTTGACTCACCATATTCATCAACAAATCGCTATTAGAGAGTTTTAAGATAGGTTGCCCTTTTTTCATGATGGCACCATCTTCCACGTAGCGCTCTTCTACCCTACCCCCTTCAATGGCATCCAAATAAATAGTGGTAATTGGAAGCACTACGCCGTTCACAGAGATCAATTCTTGAAACGGCCCCTTACTCACTTCACTAATAGTGATCCGTTCTTCTTCTACATTTAACTTCGAACCGCCGGAAGTGAAATAAAAACTCCCAACAATCAATGCTACCAATGCTACAATCCCAACAATCGTCAAGATCCGCTTCGAACTCCATTTTTTCTTTTCAATAATTCTATCAGCCATAATCGCTCTATTCAGTATGTGTATTAAAAAATTTTATCTCAACTCTCTATTTAGTCGCTTCGTAAAAAAGTAATGAAGGCCCTCAATTCTTAATTTTTAATTCTTACTTCTTAATTTATTCCGTTCGCAAACTCTTCACCGGCTTCGCCACCGCAGCCTTCACCGCTTGGAAACTAATGGTTAGAAGTGCAATCACAAGCGCTCCGATGCCACCTATCAGCGGCAACCACCAAACAATTTCAATGCGATACGCATAATCTTGTAACCACTGATGCATATAATACCAAGCCAGTGGTGTAGCAATGGCAAAGGCAATACCGATTAACAAAATGAATTCTTTCGTAAAAAGGTAGATGATGTTTCCGGTGCTCGCTCCTAATACTTTTCGAATACCTACTTCTTTCACCCGTTGCGCCGCCATGAAAGAAGCCAATCCATAAAGACCTAAGCAACTCAAGAAAATGGCAATAATGGCAAAAAGTTGATATAACTGCGCCAATTGCATTTCAGAACGATAAAAGCCATCTACCTTCTCATCTAAAAATTTGTATTCAAATACAAAATCAGGGATAGTTTCACTGAACAAGGCTTTAACTGCGGCCAAGGTTGCAGGTATATTAGTAGCCGTTAATTGAATGCCGGCCTGATTGTACATCGTGTTATTAGTGGTCATTACCAATGGAGCCACTTGATCTCTGAACGAGCGGTTATTAAAATCCTTCACCACACCCACCACTTCACAGTTGATCAATCCATTCCAAATACTCACTTTCTTACGAAGTACGTCTTCCGGATTCTTAATACCCAAGCTTCTCACAAAAGATTCGTTCACTACAAATTCTTGGGTATAACCAGATGGCTTTAGATTTCTACCGGCTACCAATTGTAAATGGTAAGTAGACAAGTATTGATCGTCGGTAAACTTAGTGATGACTTTATAATCGGATTCTTTGGTGGCATTGTTGAATCGGAAACTAGTCCAGTTATCGGCTCCATCTTCAACCGGCGTATTGGAACTGAAACTTACCCCTTCTACCCCTTTAATGCTCATCAGTTTTCCTCTCAAATAATCGAGTCTGCTGATGCGCAAACTATCCACTCGAAATGGAATGTTTACCACTGCTTCTTTCTGAAATCCTAAAGGAGCATTCATGAAAAAATTCATCTGCTTCACAATCACCAAGGTTCCGATGATCAATGCCTGAGCAATGATGAATTGAAACACCACCAACCCTCTACGCAGCGATAATCCTTTTCCAGAATTTACTTTAAACCGACTCTTCAAAGCTTCAATTGGATTGAAACGTGACAGTACCAACGCTGCATAAAAACCCGCAAGCACTGTAACACTAATAGTTATTGCTAATAAGAATAATAAGGTTTGAACGCGGTCAACTATTTGCAACGACAAAGACAGATTCAACAATTGATTGATATAAGGCAAGGTTAGCACTGTTAAAATGATGGCCAGTATAACTGCAAACAAAACCACCAAAAACGTTTCTACAATAAATTGAATTTGCAACCGCGACTTGTTGCTGCCTAATACTTTCCGAACACCTACTTCCTTCGCGCGGTTCACAGCTTGAGCAGTAGAAAGATTGATAAAATTCACACAAGCGATCAAAAGTATGAATGCTGCGATCACCCACAACACATTGATCAATTGTTTGCTGATAGCGGTATTGCTAAAATTTCCGGCTTGCGTATCGTAATGAACATCGGCAAGGGCCTGCAATTGATAAACGTCTTTATTATCGGCCGACTGAACTTTAGCAGCATAAGTGGCCAGCTCTTTATTGATTCCGGAAGCAGCCGTTTGCTCAGGTAATCGCACAAAGCAACTGAACCCTTGGTTGGTGCGATCGTTCCAATCGATCGACTTGTTCATCAAACTACCCGTGAATCCGGTACCATAAGCCACCAATGCTTTGAATTGGAAATCGGTATTGGCCGGAGGGTTCTCAAGAATTCCGGATACTTTCAACACTTCTGTTCCATGTTCAAAAACATAACCGCCTACTTGAATCTTAATGGTTTTATTCAGGGCTAGATGCCAATCGCCGAAATACTTTTCTGCCGTAGCTTTTGACAACAGCACATTATTAGGTTCTTGAAGGGAGGTATAAGTGCCTGCCAACAAAGGAAAATCGAATAGTTCGAAGAAACTCGGTTCTGTGAAGAAAACTCCTTTGGGTTCAATAAACTGTTGTAGGGTCTTGCCATTCTCATCTGTCACCAAAATCTGATCGTTGTTACTCGCGAAAATCGGTGTTACTTTTTCTATCTGGGGAAAGCTCGTCTTCAAGGCATTGGGCAAAGGAAAAGGAACATCTTTGCTAAAGGGGATATTGGCCGCATCCGAACTGCGATGCTCTGTTAATACACGGTAAACACGGCTGCGGTTAGCATGATAGGTATCGAAACTAGTTTGATATTGTATGATCACGAAAATCATCATACAAACAGCGATGCCAACTGTGAGTCCCGCCACATTGATGATGGTATAATTGAGGTGGCGAACCAAGGTTCTAAAAGCCGTCTTGAAATAATTTCTCAGCATGGGTATTTTTTGTTCAGGTTCATGGCTGTGAAACATTGGGCTTTTCGAATGCTGTTCCAATTAAGTAACAACAACACATCCAAGCTTTTTTTAATCCGTTTTCGAAACCGTCCAATTGTTCCACAATACCTATACAAAACGCAATGCCAAAAATCTATTCAACTGATAATCATTTACTTAGTTTCTACCAATTCGAAAAACTGTTCGGTTTTGATACAGTTATTGTTCGCTAGCGTTACACTACACTGATTTCCAAATTTTTAGCACAAAAAAACGAGCACGAACAGTTGAAAGTAGTTACTTTGAAAAACTTTTGAACATGGAGCGATGCGTTTCGCGAATTCTTAGCGATCGTTGCTTAGCGGTAAAAGAAAAAGAAGCATGAGTTTAAAACAAGCGAGCATATTAGTAATTGATGATGATATCGACGTATTAACCGCCGTGCGTCTGCTATTAAAAACGGAAATCCAGAAAATAATCACTGAAAAGAACCCGGAACAAATTCAGTCCATTCTGGCCAAGAATAGTTTCGATATCGTACTACTCGACATGAACTTCAAAGCCTCTGTAAACACGGGCAATGAAGGATTGTACTGGTTGAAACAAATCAAAACCTGGGCACCGCAAACTTCGGTGATCATGATCACGGCCTATGCCGATATCGAACTCGCTATTCGTTCTTTAAAAGAAGGCGCCTCCGATTTCATTGTAAAGCCTTGGCACAACGAAAAGTTGATCACAACACTTACGGAACTTTATAAAAAGAAAACGCAACACTTGCATAGCTCGGCTTCCGATACCGGAGGTATGGTAGGCTCCAGCAAAGCCATGCAAGATATTTTCTATAAAATAGACAAGATCGCCCCTACTGATGCCAATATCCTAATACTAGGCGAAAACGGCACCGGTAAGGATCTGGTAGCAAAAGCCATTCATGAGAAATCACTTCGCGCAAGTCAATCATTTGTGAAAGTAGACGTGGGCGCTTTAACTGAGTCTTTATTTGAAAGCGAATTGTTTGGACATAAGAAAGGAGCATTTACAGATGCGCGTGAAGATAGAACCGGACGATTTGAAGCGGCCAATAAAGGAACTTTGTTTTTAGATGAAATTGGAAACATCAGTTTGCAACAGCAAGCCAAGTTACTAACAGCTTTGCAAAACCGACAAATCACAAGAATTGGTTCCAATCAAAACATCCCCATTGATATTCGTTTGATTTGTGCTACCAATCTGCCTTTGCAAGAATTGGCCAATGAAGCGCGCTTTCGGAAAGACTTGATCTACCGAATCAATACGGTTGAGATTGTATTGCCACCTTTGCGCCAAAGAAAAGAAGACATTGAAATACTGGCGAAGCATTTCTTGAAACTCTATGGAAATAAATACTTCAAGCCTGAAGTGAGTTTGAGCAATGAAGCGATTCGAAAACTAGAAACCTATCATTTCCCCGGAAACATTCGGGAATTGCAATACATTATTGAGCGGGCCATTATTATGTCTGATTCTATGGAACTCAGTGGCGAAGATCTCATCTTCTCTCCCATTGAATCGGCGCCAATAGAAGAAAACGGAGAATTCGAAAACAGCAAACTCAGCACCATTGAGAAGAACACGATATTAAAAGTGATTGAAAAGAACAACGGCAATATCACCAAAGCAGCGAAGGAATTGGGCATTACCAGAACAGCGTTGTACAGAAGACTCAACAAATATGATCTCTAACAAACGACCATCAGGCTTCACTATACTTATCAAAGTAATCTTACTCACCATTACTTTGCTCACCGCTTCTTTTCTGTTTGTAAAAGGATGGTATGTGTATGAATTGATCGTTGTACCGATTATTATCTTTCAAATTGTTGATTTCTATCGTTTTCACAACAAAGCGCAGCGGGAAGTGGAAGACTTTGTGCAGTCGGTGCACTACCGAGATTTTTCGAGAAGCTTCAATGTAAAGCAGGCGCCCACTGAATTACAGCCCTTAAGAAGGGGATTCAACGATATCAATTCTGCATTCAAATTAATTACGAAAGAAAAAGAAACCCAGTATCAGTATTTACAGAACATTTTGGAATTGGTTGATACCGGCATCTTATCATATGAGTTGGAAACCGGAGAAGTATTGTGGATGAATGAAACCTTGAAAAAACTCTTGAACATTCCTTATTTAAAGACCATCCAGAGTTTGGAACGAAGAGATGAAACGCTTTATCAAGACATTATTAATTTGAAAGCGGGAAATAATATCGTAACTGTTATTCATCACGATAAAACCACGCTGAAAATTCTATTATCGGCCACTTCTTTTCAAACCGGTGATCAGAAATACAAATTGATTGCCTTTCAAAATGTAAATGAGGCATTGGATGAAACCGAGTCGAAAGCTTGGCAAAAGCTCTTGAGTGTGATGACGCACGAGATCATGAACTCGGTTGCACCCATTTCTTCTTTGGCAGGCACTTTGCAAAACAGATTGCAACAAAGTGAGTCGGAATTAGACGAATCGAGTCGCGAAGATTTAGAATTAGGCATATCCACTATTAAGAAACGCAGCGATGGATTATTGAAGTTTACGGAAACCTATCGCAGTTTAAACAAGATCACAAAAGCCGATGTGTCGAAAGTATTTGTGCACGAATTATTTGACAATATTCAGCGGCTGATGCATCCTACGCTGCTGCAAAAGAACATTGAATTAGAAATCATCTTAAAAGATCCGCTGCTCACCATTGAAGTCGACATCAATTTAATAGAGCAAGTGCTCATCAATTTGCTCACCAATGCCATTGATGCGGTAAAAGAGCGTGCCGGTGCGAAAATTGTATTGCAAGCCCAGCAGGAAAACAAGAAAGTGCAGCTCAAAGTCATCGACAATGGCGCCGGCATCCCCGCCGAAATCGCCGACAAAATTTTCATCCCCTTCTTCTCCACCAAAAAAAGCGGCTCCGGCATCGGCCTTAGTCTCTGCAAACAAATCATGCTCATCCACCGCGGCACCATTCAAGTGAATTCGAAAGAGGGTGAGGGAACGGTGTTTACCTTAGTGTTTTAAATTTTAGACGCAGAGGGAGTATTAAAGTTTATTTGTCTGAGAGTAGAGCAGAGTCGCAAAGCAACGCAGAGTCATATCAAAATCGTTGCGAAACGTTGCGTCCTTTGTTCCGTTGCGGTAGGGGGAACTTTTCGAATTTCAGGAAGCCCAAAAAAAACCTCCGCGTATCTCCTTCTCTCCTTCCCTCCGCGATGAACCATCTCACTTCCGAAAAGGCTTCCTCAAAATCTTCCCCACCTTTATACAATAAGTATTATTCCGAGTCGTAAAACCCAAGTATTCAACAATCATCCTTCTCGCATCGGTATTGTAACCATTAATAAACTCAATCTTTTCATATGCCCTTCTCTTTCCATTCTCATCAAACAATCGACTCGTCCAAAACGGCGTCACATCTCTGTACTCAATCGTCTTCTTCCCGGAAGCAATTTCATCAAACCATTCGGCTTTAATCACAATTTTAAGGGTGGGCATGGGTGTTGTATTTATTTTTAGTAAATTACTCTAAATTAATTGAATTCTACTATGCACGCAAGGAATGAGGCATTTCCGGAAGACATGAAAACTTTGATAAAAATGTGAGAAATCAGATAAATAAATTAAGGTTAAACAAGGAATAAATAGCCAATACATTGAAAAAACGGCCTCGCCCCAAAAACTCCCGCCAACTCTCCTTGATGAACCTCCGTTGCGAACCGTTGCGTTCTTTGTTCCGTTGCGGTCGAGTAACCACACCACCTTAAACCTTTAATATCAACAACGCAATACTGCCTCACATAGCCCCACATCGGTCGTTTAAATCCGTAATTATACGGGTATTTGTTATCGTAAGTTTTTATTAACTTTAAAAGTCAATTCAATCCTAAAACTTGAATTGTAAAACAGTACTAAAAGCCGAACACATGAATATTTTCAATAATATTCATTGAATTCTAAAATCATCGATATCGGATATTGTAGGAGTGCAGCTCTCCGAATAAATTAAAACTTAACAAAACCTATCCATGATCGGAAAAATTGAAAAAGTGGCTCTGAGGAGCATTTGGAAACACGAAGCAAAAGACTTTACTACCTGGCTACAGGAAAACATCGATTCTTTAAATCAAGTACTCGACTTTCAAATATCCAATGTTGAAAGAGAACAGTCAACGGGTAATTTTAACGTAGATCTAGTTGCCGAAGATGAAAATGGTAATCCGGTAATCATAGAAAATCAACTAGAAAAAAGCAACCACGACCATCTCGGAAAAGTAATCACGTACCTCGCTTCAATTGGAGCCGAGAAAGCAATTTGGATTGTTTCGGATCCAAGACAAGAACACGTAAAAGCCATTTCATGGTTGAACGAATCAACCGCGGCAGAATTCTATTTGATAAAAATAGAAGCGATTAAAATTGGCGCGTCTGATCCTGCTCCTTTATTCACTCTTATTGTAGGTCCAAGCGAGGAAATACGAGAAGCCGGTGTAACGAAAAAAGAATACGCAGAAAGACATCATCACCGAAAATCATTCTGGACTTTCCTATTGGAACGAGCCAAACAGAAAACCAAATTACACGCTAACATATCACCCAATATTTATAGTTGGGTTGGAACCGGCTCCGGTATTGCAGGAGTTACCTACAATTATGTAATTGGACAGCACGATGCCAAAACTGAGCTATACATCGATAAAGACAAAGAAGATGGAAAAGAAAACAAAGAATTGTTCGACCGTCTTTATGCACAAAAAGAAGCAATAGAAAAAAGTTACGGAGGCGAGCTAAGCTGGCAACGACTTGACAACAAACGTGCTTCCAGGATCGCAAAAACATTCACCGGCATCGGCTATAAAGACGAAGATAATTGGGAAGAATTGGCCGATATGATGATCGATAGTATGATTCGATTGGAAAAAGCAATTGCTCCATTCATCAATAAATAAAGACCTTCTGTTAAATGAATTCGAAACAATGGAATCCTTCTCTCTTGTAATCCAAGTGTCACGCTAACAAATCATTGTCTTCCAAAATTTCCCATAAAAATCTAACTTGCCCCATAAACAATTAATTACCCCATGGCGAAAGCAAAAGTTACTGTAGAAGAGCCCTTAGAAAAGCAACTGTGGAAAGCAGCCGATAAACTCCGAAAGAACATCGATGCCGCCGAATACAAGCACATTGTACTCGGACTCATCTTCCTGAAATACATCTCCGACGCATTTGAAGAACGTTTTGCCATCCTTAAAGCTGACGAAATAAATGGTGCCGATCCGGAAGACAAAGACGAATACAAAGCTGAAAACGTATTCTTTGTTCCCCAAGAAGCCCGTTGGAAGTACTTACAATCAAAGGCCAAACAACCCGAAATAGGCAAATATGTAGATGAAGCCATGGACGCCATTGAAAAAGAAAATGCGTCACTTAAAGGAGTTTTACCCAAAGTATTCGCCCGCCAAAACCTTGACCCCACCAGTTTAGGTGAACTAATAGACTTGGTAGGAAACATCGCCCTTGGAGATGCGAAAGCCCGCAGCGCCGATGTATTAGGACATGTGTTCGAATACTTTTTGGGAGAATTTGCCCTTGCAGAAGGAAAGAAAGGAGGCCAGTTCTATACCCCAAGAAGCGTAGTAGAGTTATTAGTAGAAATGTTAGAACCCTATAAAGGCCGTGTTTTCGATCCTTGTTGTGGTTCAGGGGGAATGTTTGTACAAAGCTTAAAGTTTGTAGACAGTCATAAAGGTAAAGTAAACGATATCTCCATTTACGGACAAGAAAGCAACCAAACCACTTGGCGACTCGCTAAAATGAACCTTGCCATCCGAGGCATCGACAGTTCACAAGTAAAATGGAACAACGAAGGAAGCTTTCTCAACGATGCACACAAAGACTTAAAAGCAGACTATATCATAGCTAACCCACCCTTCAACGTAAGTGACTGGGGTGGAGAACTCATGCGCAACGACGGTCGTTGGCAATACGGCGTACCACCAACAGGCAATGCCAACTTCGCATGGATGCAACACTTCTTGCATCACATGTCGCCAATTGGCCAGGCCGGTGTTGTACTCGCCAAAGGCGCCCTCACATCCAAAACATCGGGAGAAGGCGATATCCGAAAAGCTTTGGTAGAAAATGGTTTCATCGACTGCATTGTAAACCTACCTGCCAAGCTCTTCCTCAACACTCAAATCCCTGCCGCCCTTTGGTTCATGAAGCGCAGCCCAAAATCCGCCTTCGGAAATGTCGCTGAAGGCCGGGCTGTTCAATCCCCCTCTTCTGCAAAGGCCGCCGAAGGCGGGGATGTTCAATTCCCCTCTTCTGGAAAGGCCGCTGAAGGCCGGGCTGTTCAATTCCCCTCCTCTGGAGGGGTGGCCGAAGGCCGGGGTGGTCAAACAACCAACCAAGCCCACATCCTCTTCATCGACGCCCGCAACCTCGGCCACCTCATCAACCGCCGAACCCGCGAGCTCTCCACCGAAGACATCAAAAAAATAGCCGACACCTACCATGCCTGGCGAACCCCCGATGGCTCAAGAGGTGTATACCAAGACATACCCGGTTTCTGCGCCTCAGCACCCATCAGTAAAGTAGCCGAACTCGACTACGTACTCACACCCGGCCGCTATGTAGGCCTACCCGACGAAGAAGACGATTTCAACTTCGCAGAACGCTTCAATACACTAAAAGCAGAACTAGAAGAACAACTAAAAGAAGAAGCAAAATTGAACGAACTCATTATCGCTAACCTTTCAAAAATTAAGATAGATGAGTGAGTGGAAAGAGTACTTTCTGGCAGAAATAGCCGAAATTATATCCAATCGAGTTTCCATATCAAAGGCAAACTTGGATAACTATATTTCAACTGAAAATCTAATACCAAATTTCGGAGGAGTATCAAAATCCGAAAGTATTCCAAACGTTCCGTCCATCAATAGTTTTAACGAAGGGGATACACTGTTCTCAAACATTCGTACTTACTTTAAGAAAGTCTGGTACAGCAAATTTAATGGTACTGTTTCACCAGATGTTTTAGTGTTCAGAAGCAAACCTCAGAAATGCACTAGTAAATTTTTGTACTACTTACTTTGCCAACCTGAATTTACAGAGTATACAGTCTTGACTTCAAAGGGAGCAAAAATGCCTCGAGGAGACAAAGACGCAATTCTCAATTATAAGATCGCTATTCCAAGTATTGCAACCCAAACCGCCATCGCCTCCATCCTCAGCAGTTTAGACGACAAAATAGATCTTCTTCATCGTCAAAACGCCACCTTAGAAAAAATGGCGGAAACTTTGTTTAGGCAGTGGTTTGTGGAAGAGGCGAAGGAGGATTGGGAGGAAGGAGAAATCGGATCGGTAATTGAAACTACATCTGGCGGAACACCATCAAGATCTAATCTAGAATTCTATACAAATGGGATAATACCCTGGGTAAAGTCAAAAGAACTAAACAAAGGTTTCCTGTTTTCAACTGAAGAAAAAATCACTGAGTCCGGACTCAAAAATTCATCAGCAAAGCTATTGCCCAAAAATTCAATATTAATTGCTATGTATGGAGCAACTGTGGGGGAATACTGTATAATTAATGATGAGATGTCATGCAATCAGGCAATTTGCGCATTAATTCCTAACAGAATCTACCCATATACATTTCTATTTTTGTTTATCAAATCTAAAAATGAAGAATTGATCAATATGGCTGTAGGCTCAGCACAACAAAATATTAGTCAACAACTGATAAAAAAATTACCAATTCTAAACTGTCAAAATAGAATTAACGAGTTTCATATCCTTGTTGAACCCTACTTTGAAAAAATTCGAATGAATGGCAAACAGCTTCATCATCTTATCCAAATAAGAGACACACTTCTCCCAAAACTCATGTCTGGAGAACTACCCATTAAACCTTAAATTCTTAATAAATGAAAGTTATTGCACTCAGAGGACCTTCTGAACGCGGAAAATCACATACAATTAATATTGTCTACTCATTATTACTAAAAATTGGATACACACAAGAACAAGGACATTTTAAAAGGCTTGGAGGCGATGATTCAGAGGACATCATGGACGTGTTAACTCTCAATGGTATTCGAGTTGGTATTATAGGTATGGGAGATATTGGATTTAACAAATCCGGCGGTCTAGATTCTTTACTTGCATATTTGAAAAAAGCTGAATGTACAATCGCCATATGCTCGTGCAGAAAAGAAAAAAATATCGAAAAATGTGTTGAACTCTATCCGGAACATGTTTTTATTGAGAAAAATGAGAGTCCAAGCAGAGACCAAGATAGAATCATAAACTATATGGATGCGGAAAGGTTAGTCAAGGAAATATAAAATGACCATTAGTATAATCTTCTTTAAAAATTGTACTATTTATTCTAAATTTATATTAGATCTCCCATGACCGAAAACACCATCGAAACCTTTTCCATAGAACTCCTCACCCAACTGGGGTATGAGTATATCTATGCGCCTTCTATCGCACCTGTACAAGCGGGTGAGTGGGAGGATATGGATGGTGCTTCAGGTACAGATACCCGAGAAAGTTTTGAACAAGTCCTTCTCTTACATCGCTTGGAAGAAGCTGTTAAGAGGATCAATCCTTCCATTCCCGCTGCAGTGCAAGCAGAAGCCATCAAAGAAATTCAGCGCATCGGCTCTCCGGAACTACTCACTAACAACGAAACTTTTCACCGTTTTCTCACTGAAGGAGTGCCTGTAACCAAGAGAGTGGAGGGAGATGACAGAGGAGATCGGGTATGGTTGGTAGACTTTAAAAATCCCTTGAACAATGATTTCGTAGTCGCCAATCAATTCACCATCATCGAGAACGGCAACAATAAAAGACCTGATATTCTACTCTTTGTAAATGGGATACCCTTGGTTGTGATAGAACTCAAAAACGCTACCGATGAAAACACAACCACATTCTCGGCTTATAAGCAATTAGACACCTATAAAAGCATTATACCAAGTCTATTCACTTACAATGGATTCTTGGTAATATCAGATGGATTGGAAGCCAAAGCGGGTACCCTTTCTTCGGGTTTCAGTCGCTTCATGAGTTGGAAATCGGCAGATGGCAAAGCAGAAGCCTCGCATTTGGTAAGTCAGCTAGAAACCCTCATCAAGGGCATGTTAAACAAGCGGACTTTATTAGACCTCATCCGTCATTTCATCGTCTTTGAAAAATCAAAAAAAGAAGACTCTCAAACCGGTATCACAAGCATCCATACCGTCAAAAAAATCGCCGCCTATCATCAATACTATGCCGTCAACCGCGCCGTAGAATCAACCCTCCGCGCCGCCGGCTATATGCCACCGCAAGCAAGGCTGTTCAATTCCCCCACTCAGCAACTGCCTCCACAGGCGGGGCTGTTCAATTCCCAAGCTCTAGAAGTGCCGCCGCAGGCGGGGCTGTTTAATTCCCCTCCTCTGGAGGGGTG
>DGDD01000250.1 GCA_002385265.1 Chitinophagaceae bacterium UBA3961 | reverse complement strand
GTCACTTATTTGGTTTCTTTTCCATTTTTAATTCGGATGCCATCAAGAATACCTCCATTATAAAAGGAGGCATGCCTGCCCAATACGGAGGCCGTATCTCCTCCGTTTTAGATGTGGCAATGAAAGATGGAAATATGAAGAAAACTGAAGTAGAGGGAGGAATTGGTGCCATTGCGTCGCGTTTGAGTATTCAAGGACCATTGAAAAAAGACAAAGCTTCCTATATCATTTCTGCCAGAAGAACATATATCGATGTACTCGCAAAACCATTCATTCCTAAAACAAGCGATTTCTACGGTTCGGGCTATTATTTCTACGATTTGAACACGAAAGTGAACTACAAATTCAGCGATAAGGACCGCTTGTTTATAAGTGGCTATTTTGGACGAGATGTGTTCACCTTCAATAATTCAGGTCAGTCGTTCAAGGCAAATATTCCTTGGGGAAATGCTACCGGTACGGTTAGATGGAATCACGTTTTCAACAAAAAGCTTTTCTCCAATACAACCTTAGTTTACAACGATTACTTTTTTACGTTCTCAGGTGCGCAGAATGATTTCAACATTAGTTTGAATTCTGGTATTCGTGATCTTTCTGGTAAAGTGGATTTTGATTATTACCCTGCACCTCAACACAAGATCAAATACGGTGTTCAGTACACCTATCATAAATTTACCCCTAATGTAGTAAGCGGTAGTCAAGGTTCCACTCAATTCACTCCGAATAATGAAGGCACGAAATATGCGGGTGAAGCAGGACTGTATATTCAACACGATTGGGATGCAACCGATAAACTAAAAGTGAGTTCGGGTCTTCGCTACAGCAGTTTCACTCAAATGGGACCTTATACGGTTTTCGAGAAAGATGTAAACGGTAACAAAACCGATAGCACCTATTATGGAAGAGGTAAGGCGATTCAACAATACGGTGGATTGGAACCTCGATTAACACTCCGCTATACACTAACTGATGAAAGCTCTATTAAGGCTTCTATTACTCGAAATCTCCAGTACATCCATTTAGTAAGCAATGCCGGTTCAACATTACCCACTGATCTTTGGGTTCCGAGTACGTATCGGGTAAAGCCTCAAATTGGATGGCTCTATGCAGCAGGCTATTTCAGGAATTTTAATAACAATATGTGGGAGACCTCTGTTGAATTGTACTATAAGAAAATGGACAATCAAATTGAATACAGGGAAGGCTACACACAAAGTTTAAAGGATCCAGAGGAAGAGTTCATATTTGGAAAGGGATGGAGCTATGGTGCTGAATTTTACATCAACAAAGCAAGAGGTAAGTTCACCGGATGGTTGGGCTATACCTTGAGTTGGACCAATCGCAAATTCGCACAATTGAATGGTGGGGCTACCTATCCGGCAAAATACGATCGTCGCCACGACCTAAGTTTGGTGACTATATACGAAGTGAATAAAAAATGGAAATTGTCGGGAGTTTTTGTTTACGGCACTGGAAATGCTACCACGCTGCCTGAGCGATTTTATATAGTAAATGGAGTGCTTACGCAGGAATACAGTAAAGTGAATGCTTACAGACTACCGGCTTATCATCGCCTCGATTTCTCAGCAACATATACGCCTATTCCAAAGAAGAAACATTGGTATTCTCACTATTGGGTGTTCAGTGTATACAATGCCTACAATCGTATGAACCCTTATTTCATTTATTTCAATCAGTCGGGAAGTCCTTACGACGGAACATTAAAAGTAGATGCTCGTCAAGTATCCCTCTTCCCCGTAATCCCTACTGCAACACTCAACTTCAAATTCTAGTTTCAGGATTGTAAACAGATACCGGCCACATTGCTCTGAACTTGAGAGTTGTTCTCACTCTTGAGCATAATCCCCATCTCTCATCTCTAAATATTCTTTTGCTTTTCCCCCCTGTTCTTTCTCTGTATTTCATTCCCAAATTCACAAACTCCCTAATTAACCAACTATTTCCCCGGCTGTTCCATTATTAATTATTACTTATTAATTATTAATTACCCTGGCTGTTCCATTCTTAATTCTTAACTCTTAATTCTTACCTGTATTCCCCAAACACCGTCCTCAATTCATCTGCAATTTCTCCCAACGTACATTTATGCTCAACGGCTTCTAAAACAGCTGGCATGATGTTTTCTCCGCTCACAGCCTTATCATTTAGGATTTGTAACAATTGATCAATTTTTGCAGGATCACGCTGACTGCGCAAAGCCTCCAATTTCTGTATTTGAACAGTTCGAATGGAGTCGTCTACTTTTAAGATAGGAATGGGGCTTTCATCATTTACTTGAAAGGAATTCACTCCCACTATTATTTTTTCTTTTGATTCAATTTGACGTTGGTATTCATAAGCGCTTCGGGCAATTTCGTTTTGAATAAAGCCTTGCTCAATGGCGCTAACGCTGCCGCCCATTGCATCTATTTTATGGATCAGATCCCAAGCCTTTTGTGCAATTTCACTGGTCAATTGTTCAATGAAATAGCTTCCCGCTAATGGATCAACTGTATCAGGAGCCCCGCTTTCAAACGCTACAATCTGCTGCGTTCTGAGCGCAATGCGAGCAGCCTCTTCGGTAGGTAAACTGAGCGCTTCATCGTAACCATTGGTATGCAAGCTTTGCGTTCCACCCAAAACTGCTGCTAATGTTTGAATGGTTACTCTGCTGATATTGTTCAATGGCTGTTGCGCTGTTAATGTACTTCCGCCCGTTTGAGTATGAAAACGAAGCATCATGGCTTTGGGATCGGTGGCGCCTAACTCTTTCATGATTTGCGCCCACATCATTCTTGCCGCACGAAATTTTGCTACTTCCTCAAATAAATTGTTATGCGCATTAAAGAAGAAACTCAATCTTTTTCCAAACACATTAATATCCAACCCCTTTTCGAGAGCGGCTTGAACATATGCTTTTCCGTTACTGAGTGTAAAGGCGATTTCTTGAACAGCCGTACTTCCTGCTTCACGAATATGATATCCCGAAATTGAAATGGTGTTCCATTTTGGCACTTCCTGACTGCACCATTGAAAGATATCGGTAATGATGCGCATGGAGGGTTTGGGAGGATAGATATAGGTTCCTCTGGCAGCGTATTCTTTTAAGATGTCGTTTTGAATGGTTCCGCTGATCTTCTTGAGGTCAGCTCCTTGTTGTTTGGCAAGTGCTACATAGAAAGCAAGTAAAATATAACCCGTTGCATTGATGGTCATAGAAGTTGAAACTTCTTCCAGCTTGATTCCTTTGAAAAGGCGCTGCATGTCTTCAATGCTATCAATGGCAACTCCCACTTTTCCTACTTCTCCTTCGGAGAGTTCATGGTCGCTATCGTATCCTATTTGAGTAGGGAGGTCGAATGCAACACTCAGCCCGTTCACCCCTTGTTTCAAAAGGTAATGATACCGTTCATTGC
This sequence comes from Chitinophagaceae bacterium UBA3961, assembly GCA_002385265.1. Classification (GTDB taxonomy): domain Bacteria; phylum Bacteroidota; class Bacteroidia; order Chitinophagales; family Chitinophagaceae; genus Endoryza; species Endoryza foliicola. The sequence goes on along the minus strand of DGDD01000250.1, from coordinate 16,375 downwards.
TTTCTTCGGCAGTACTGAAGCCGGCGTACTGACGCATCGTCCACAGCTTCCCACGGTACATATCGGGTTGAACGCCTCTTGTATAGGGATACTGCCCCGGAGAACTGAGATAGCCCAAGTCGGGATGCTGATTGTACAATTCCTTGATTTCAATACCACTGTCCGTAAAACGTTGAGTGCCGCTCATAAACAACAATTTTGGAATGAGAATCTATTTCAAAAGCTTTTTAGCTTCAAAAGTCAATGCTTCACTTACTACTTCCTGCAAGGAAACTTTCGGATTATTCATCACCATTTCAAGAATCGCCTTGGCTAAGTCTGTTCCGCTGGCTTCTGCCGGCATAAATCCTGCCACCTGGTTGATGATCAAAATGTTTTGATCTTTCATGTTTTTTACGGCATCCCAAGCTTCTTGACTTACATAGATCTGTTGGGTAATGTTATAATCGAATTCCTGGCGAATGGTTTGAGTCAATAATAATTGCATTTCCTTTAAACTCAGCCCGGGTTGATTCACACGAGTAATGAGGTTGGGAAGTGAAATACGGTCAATCAGAAGAATCAAGCGTTCATACGCCTGTAATTGCATGTTGGAAGAGGCTTTTTCTTTAGGACTGTTCTGGGCATTCAGTTGCTCTAAATGCTCTTGTTTTAGATCTTTTCTGAGCTTCAATTGGAAGTAAAGAAACGCACCTCCAATAGCAAAAGCAATCAATATCGCCCAGATCATTTGTTCCGTGGTCATAAAATAGGATGATTTTGTATGGTAAAATTAACGATTGTAAGCGGAACTTATTGAGTATAAATCAACTAATTGACGGAAATTTAGCAGATTTTGAATCTGCGAAATACTTTGTAATTTTGTCAAAATTTGAGTGTATGGAACTTACGATGACGGCTCCGATAGCTTTTACAGAAAATGCCATCAACGAAATCAAACGTTTAATGGCGGCACCGGGCTTCAACACAACTGAATACCTCCGCGTTGGCGTAAAAGGTGGTGGTTGCTCCGGTATGACCTATGTACTAGGTTTCGATAAGAAAGAAGAAAATGACGAACAGTTCGAATTCGAAGGACTGAGTTTTATAATGAACAAGGCCCACGGAATCTATTTGATGGGAATGGAAGTTGATTGGCAAGATGGCTTGAACGCCCGCGGTTTTGTGTTCAATAACCCAAATGCCTCTAAAACCTGTGGCTGCGGTACTTCATTTGCAGTTTAAGTTAACTTCTTTTCATACAAAAAGTCCCGTTCAACGAGCGGGACTTTTTTATTTCTAGCCTAAAGCCTAAAGCCCAAAGCCTAAAGCCCAAAGCCTAATACCTAACACCCAAACCTCTACTGCACCAACCCCGATTTCTTCAATATTCTCCTGTTTTCTCTTCGGTGCATAAACCGATACACCATCGCGTAAATAATAGGTAGTATCAAAAGCGTTAAGAAAGTAGCTGTTACCAGCCCTCCAATTACTACGATCGCCAAAGGTTTTTGAGTTTCGCTTCCAATACCGGTTGAAATTGCAGCCGGCAACAAGCCAATCATCGCCATCAGTGCTGTCATGATTACCGGACGAACTCTTGAACGAACGCCTTCTTTAATGGCAGCATCTAAATGATAGCCCTCTTCCAACAATTTTCGGAATACACTGATTAGTATCACTCCATTTTGAATACATACTCCAAACAAGGCGATAAAACCAATACCGGCAGATATGCTGAAGTTCATTCCGGTTACATGCAAGGCCATGATTCCTCCAATGAGTGCAAAAGGTACGTTCATGATAGTTAGAAACGCATCTTTTACATTACCAAAAGTGATGAACAAAATGATAAAGATGGCCAGCAAACACAGGGGCACTACTCGAGCAAGTGTACCCGCGGCACGTTGCTGATTTTCGAATTCTCCATTCCAAGTAATACGATACCCTGTTTTTAAATGCACGATTTGATTCACTTTTTCTTGCGCTTCAGCAATGGTACTTCCTAAGTCGCGCTCTCGTATAGAGAATTTTACGGCAATATAACGGGTATTGTTGTCGCGATAAACGAAAGCCGGACCCGTTAGCGTTCGAATGGTAGCAATTTCTTTAAGTGGGATTTTGCTGCCATCATTGGCGGGTACCATTAACTGTTCAATGGCCTCCTGTGTATCACGGAATTCTTTCTGATACCGAAGTCGAACATCAAACTTGCGCTCTCCTTCATAAAGTTGAGTGGCAGCCTTTCCACCAATGGCCATTTCAATAACAGCATTGGCATCGGCAGTTGTGATGCCATATAAAGCCATCTTTTGCTGATCGAGTTCAATTCTAAACTCGGGTTGGCCGAGGTTTCGCAACACTCCCAAATCTTCAATGCCGCGAACTGTTTTCAATATTTTGAGTAGAGTGTCGGCTTTCTTATCCAATTCATCAAAATCGGGACCGAATACCTTCACCGCTAAAGCCGCATTCACACCTGCTACCGCTTCTTCCACATTATCACGTATCGGCTGAGAGTAATTGAATACAATACCGGGTATTTTTCGGAGCTGCTCATCCATTTCTTCAATCAATTGTTCCACACTTAAATCGCGTTTCCACTCTTTCTTTGGTTTTAAGTCTACCTGAATCTGTACGTTGAAAAATCCTTTCGGATCAGTACCGTCATTGGTACGACCAACTTGTGACAAGGTTTGTTTCACTTCCTCAAACTTCGATAGAATATCGATCATTTTATTGGAAACGCTGTTAGCTTCAGTTATGGATACACTCATAGGAAGTTCCGCTTCCACCCACAATGCACCTTCATTTAGTTCAGGCAAAAATTCCGTTCCTAGAAAGCGAGCCGAGAAAAAAGTTAATGCCATTACGCCAACTGCTATTAGCAGACTTTTCTTTTGGTTGCGGTAAATTTTATCGAGTAAATTTCCAATACCATGTTCGAAGAAATGAACAATTGGATTGTGTTTTTCCCTTACGTTTTTTCTTAACAAAATGCTCGACAAAGCGGGCACAAGAGTAAGCGTATAAATTAAGGCACCAAGCAAAGCAAAGCCCAGTGTATAGGCGAGGGGAGAGAACATTTTGCCTTCTACTTTTTGGAAAGCAAAGATGGGAACCAAGCAGGTTAAAATAATAAGCTTTGAAAAGAAAATGGCTTTTCCCATTTCTGTTCCTTTGTTTTTAAACAAACCTAGTTTGGCCAATAGATTGAATTTCTCCATGCCCACTTGTTTGGCTCTGGCATCCAATGCTACAAACAGCCCTTCTACCATTACAACTGCACCGTCAATAATGATCCCAAAGTCCACAGCCCCCATGCTTAATAGGTTTGCGCTCATTCCTTTTATACGCATACAAAAGAAGGCAAACAATAGACTCAAGGGAATAATGATGCTTACTATTAAAGTAGTTCTCCAATCGGCCATGAAGATCAAAACAATCAATGTAACCAAAAGGATCCCTTCAATTAGATTATGAATCACTGTTTCCTGAGCATAATCCATCAAATTCGTACGATCATAGAATACATCGATAGTTACTTCTTTAGGTAGCACTTGCTCATTCAACTCTTTTACTTTTTCCCGCACTCGCTCCAATACTTCACTCGGATTTTCTCCTTTTCGCATCACCACAATTCCTTCGATTACGTCCTCCTGCTTATCACGCGCAACATGCCCTAGCCGGGGCTTTCCCGATTCTTTTACTTTCGCTACATTTTTTATGAGTAGCGGTACGCCGTTGGTTTTGGTGATAATGATGTTTTCAATATCAACACTATCATTCAAAATTCCGATTCCGCGTACTACGTACGATTGACCGTTTCGTTCAATTACATCCCCTCCAACATTGATATTGCTCTTTGCAATAGCAGCATATACATCAAGCGACGTTAAATTGTATTTGGTGAGCAGTTCCGGTTGAACACTTACTTCAAAGACCTTCTCCTCCCCACCAAAACTATTCACATCTGCTATACCCGGAACTGATTTAAATTGACGATCAAGCACCCAGTTTTGAATAGTAGTGAGCTCACGAATAGATTTGGTCTTACTTTTTAGAGTGTAGCGGAATATTTCTCCTGTTGGGCCATAGGGCGGTTGCACATCGGGTTTCACTCCGTCCGGTAAATCGGCATTGCTCAATCTGCTCAATACCTGTTGGCGCGCAAAAGCATCGTCAACTCCGTCGTCAAATATGATTCGTATATAACACAACCCAAATGCAGAAGTTGTTCTAAGGTTCGATTTCTTTTGAACAGAATTCAAAACCGTTTCCATTGGAATGGTTACGAATTTCTCCACTTCTTCGGCGCTCCTTCCGGGCCATTGTGCGATAATTACTACCTGCGTATTGGTAACATCCGGAAAGGTTTCAATAGGAGTTTCTCTATAGCTCCATATCCCAATCGCCACCATAACTCCCGTTAAGAAAAAAATGAAATAGCGATGCCTCAGCGAAAAATGAATGATTTGTTTAATGAATTTTTGCATTGCAATCGCTTTTTAGTCTTCTTTGATTCCGTTGTAAATCAAAATCTGGTTCTTTGTAATGATCTTAGTTCCGGGCTCTAAGGCATCTTCCAAATACACGATTTGCGAAGTCTGTTGCTTTATTTTTACTTCCGTTACCGCGATATCACAATCAGCCTTATAAACAATAATGTAGCTTTTTCCATGGTCTGAAATAATGGCACTAGCCGAAACTGCCGCCGCCTTCTTGGTTGATTTATTCTTTACATGAATGGTAGCAAACATCTCCGGTTTTAAGAGGTGATGCGTGTTGTTGATTCGAATCCTTACTTTCATTACTTTGGTTACCGGATCCAATACTTGATTTACTTTGTCGATCACTCCAACAAAGGAAGTGTCGGGATACGCTAACGTACTTACTGCAACACTGGCGCCTTCTCTAATTTTTGCAATATCGGTCTCATACACATTGGCCCATACCCAAACTTCTTCAATGGAGCCAACAGTAAACAAAGATTGACTGTTATCGTTTCTGATGAATGCACCTTGACTGATGTCTTTTGAAACTAGGTATCCAGAAATTGGGGCACTTATCGCATAGCTACCGGAAGCATCTGTCTTTCCGTTCCCATTAATGCGAATAGATTCATTTATTTTTCGGTATTGTGTTTCAGCTTTTGATAATTCTTCTTTTGCCTCCAACATTTCCTTTTCACTGGCAATTCCGTTTTTGAATAAGCTGTTGATGTTTTCGAATTGTTTTTTAGCCAGCGTAACGTCGTTACCGGCACTGTTTAAATCGGAATACAATCCGGCAATGTCAGCACTTTTGATTCTCGCCAAAACCTGACCTTTTTGAACCGGATCTCCAATACTGCCCAGCGTTTCTAAAACTTGCCCGCTACTAAAGGGATAAATTTTAACCACTTTGTTTTCATTGAAGCTAATTTCCCCCGATAGTTTCAAATCTTCATCTACGAATTGAATTGATACGGTGTCAATTGAAATCATCTTTTTGAGAGAATCAGAGAGACAATAGCGCGTTTCTGTCTTCTTTTCTTCAACTGGCTTTGATTTACAAGAATGTAGGGTAGTGGTAAATATGACAAAGGCCAAAATTCTGGTTATGTTCATGACATGCTTATTTGATAATTTGAAGGGTAGTATTTGTAGAATAGTTCAACTGAGCGAATGACTGCCACCAAAGGAGCTTTCGATCGATGATTAATTTATTGCTCTCCTTATAGGTTTGAAAGAAGTCAATGAACTCAAGAAAATTTATTTGACGATTTTGATAGCTCTCCGTCATTTTTTGCATCATCTCTTGCATGCTTGTTGATACAACAGCACCACTCATAAGTAAATTTTCAACGTTCAAATAATTGGAAAGCGATGCCCATACTTCCTTTTCTATGCTTTGCTGGAGATCTTCTGTTTGAACTTTTTGCTGTAATACCTGAGCAGAGGCTGCTTTTATATTTCCCTTGTTTTTGTTGAACAAAGGAATTGGAAGAGAAATACTCAATCCGTAATAATTAGGCAGGTAAGAGCTTAATCGATCGTATTCTACACCTGCAGTAATATCAGGATAAACCAAGGATTTCTGATAATTCAAATTGTGTAGGCTCTGTTGAGCCGATAGTTTCGCCAAATTGAGATCGGGTCTATTCTTATTAGCGCTATCTAACAAACCATTGTAATCTTCGAGGGTGAATTTTGAAGCAGGAATAGGAGTGCCGGTTTCGGCAACCAGAAAAGTATCGTTTTGAATTCTTAGCAAGGCCTTCAAGTACTGTTGTTGAGTCAATACCTCACTTTGAATATCAAACCGCTCTTTTGAATTTAGCTGCTGTAAAGCTTGTACTCTCGTTAATTCTTTCAGTGAAATGTATCCCTTTTGGAAGCGTTCTTCACTCGCTTTTACCAATGTTGAAAGAAGCTGAGCTTCATTTGAGTTCAGAGTCAAATACGATTGGCTCTGTTCTAATCCCAAATACGCTTGTGTGATACTGAACTTAAGTTGACGAAGCAGCTCTTTCCAACCTTCTTTCGATTTTAGAATTTCATCTTCGTATGAGAGAAGAAGTTTGTTACGTTTACCTGCAGTTTTAATTAACTGCTGAATTTGTACAAAAATTTGCCCCCTGGTAGCAGTATGTTTGAAGAATTGACCATCGTAAATTGATTGATCGGTATTCAATACCGGATTGTCCCAATAGCTTGCCTGCTCTTTTAATGCAGTGGCGATTTCAATATTGTAATTGGCACTTATTAACTGTAGATTTCGCTGTAAAAAAAGTGCTTCTATCGACGGGAGATCCAGCTTTAATGTATCTGTTTTCGTTTGACAAATGCTGTTTTGATATGCAAGACTGCATATCAAAACTACTACGAATTTGCGCATAGTTTTGTAGGTGTTCTAGGTATGCTACAAAACTCATTATAACATTGGTTAATACGTAGATTACATATGTTATTTATCAGTTAACGGACCTGATATTACATAACGTTCGCATTGAAACGAAAGCCAACTCCATGAATGGTTTCTAGAATGATCTCCGGATCTGCTTTAAAATGCTTTCTTAATTTAGCCATGAATACGTCCATACTTCTGCCTAAGAAGTAATCGTCTTTTCCCCAAACATGTAGCAATACTTCTTCACGTTTCAATACCTTATTGGGTTGCTCACATAGAAACTTCAACAAATCGGCTTCTCTTTGCGTGAGTGAAGAAACCTGATCTCCATAACTTAATTTAAGGTCTGTAAAAGAGAAATTCATTTTACCAATAGTGAACTGCACTTTGCCATCGGAATGCAGTTTCTTCGTTCTTTTTAAAAAAACTTCAATTCTCATGATCAGTTCCTTAATACTGAATGGCTTGGCGATGTAATCATCGGCACCTGTTTGAAATCCTTTGATACGATCGTCCTCCATTGAACGAGCTGTAATAAATAGGATAGGCACTACATCACTCATCTGACGAATTTTCTTTGCTACCGCAAAGCCGTCTTTCACTGGCATCATCACATCTAGTAAACAAAGATCGATTTTGGATTTGTCGTATGAATCAATGGCCGACTGACCATCTGTACAATGAATTACTTCAAATTGCGCGTCTTCGAGACTGTCCTTAATTACATAACCAAGTTGCTCGTCGTCTTCTGCTAAAAGAATAGTTGCTCTTGCCATATGAGTTGATATTAAATAGGTAATTTAATTTTGAATTCAGTTCCAATTCCGGGGATACTGTTTAAACTGATTGATCCGTGATGGGCGTCTATCACCTTCTTTACGAAATTTAGTCCCAATCCAAATCCTTTCACATCGTGAACATCACCGGTTGGTACCCTGAAAAATTTATTGAATAGCTGTCGATGGTATTTCTTATCAATCCCGATCCCATTATCTTTCACAGAGATGGAAATATGCTCCACATCTCTTTTAGTACTCACTATAATTTTTGGATCCTTTGAATACTTAATTGAATTTTCAACAAGGTTAACAATCGATTGGGTGATGTAGATGGGGTCAATAGCTGCATTTAATACTCCTTCTTCCAAATTCAATTCTATTCTTGCCGATTTCGAAACGGCCAAGGGCTCTAACTGCTCCACTGCCGTTCTTATAATTTGATTGATATCATTGATTGACATAGAGAGCGGCAAATGAGTGCTTTCCGTTTTTGCCATGTTCAACAGTTTTTCAACTTGCTTCTCTAAATGCTCATTTTGATTTTCAATGATATTTACATACTTGTGCAGTTTTTCGGGCTTGTTCTCAATACCTTCCTGTTTCAATACTCCGGCCGCAATTTTTACTACAGCTAATGGTGTTTTGAATTCATGGGTGAAGTTGTTCACGAAGTCTTTCTGAATTTCAGTCAAGAACTTTTGACGGTATAAGAAGAAAATGGATACTGTTAACCCAATCAGTACTACAATCAAGGCCCCACTACTAATGATCCAAAAACGCATTTGATTCATTACATATCGCTCCCGATGAGGAAAGTAAAGCATGATATAGGGGGTATTCTTTGGGAGTACATTCAGTTCATAACTTTTTTCCTTTTTATAACGCGATGCTACAGTAGATAAATAATAGAGCTGGTCAAATTTTTCGTCTCCTGGTGTATAAAATGCATATACAACATCTGTGAGTACATCAAAATCCTCTAATTCTAATTTTAAGTATTCAGTTAACGTATCTCTATTAGGTAGCACTTTTACTTTAAAGAGGAAATGATCAGTTTCCGGATGTTCAACCAAGCTCTGTAGGTTTAAAGTAGGGTTGTCTACCATTGCTACATCTTCATACAAGCCTCTAATTGCTTTTACAACATTTAAGTTGAATGTTTTCTGTTCAAAAGAGTAGACCTTATTTAGCCATACAATTTGAGTAATAATAATGGCACCAATTAGTAAACTGGCACTCAATACAAACCATTTTAAATGTTGCGCTCTCATGCACCACAAAATTGCGACGTTAGCATTTGTTAACCCAGTTTTATTGGTTAATCACTTGTTAACAACTGTTAAAGACTTGATTTACAATAATTAGCATTTAAATAAGGTCCGTTAATCCGCTGTTAAGCAGGTTCTGTTTTCGTATCTGAAACTATTTAATGAATAGCTTCACAGTGTTAAACACATTCATATGAAAAGGATTTTTGGAACTATTGGTGTATTGTTGGTAGCAATAGCCTCCATTCAGGCTCAGACAAAGCCAATGAAAACGCCACCGAAACATGTGGCAGCAATCGCTTCTAAAAAAAATGTTGATACAGTATCAAAGAAAGGGGTGGTGGTTGTAAAAAAGGAGGAGAAGAAAGCCGTGGTACACAAACACACTCACCAGGCGAAAGTGGTGAAGTCTTAAATGTCTCTTTTCGTAACATGCGCCAATAAAAAAACCGCTCCATTTGGAGCGGTTTTTATTTTATGAATACGTTTTTACGCTTTCTTTTCAGCTACTTCCTTCGATTCTCCGAGAGGCTTTTTCTTTCCGAAATCCATCAGAATTGGAGCCGCCACAAAGATAGAAGAGTAGGTACCGGTAACCACACCAATTAACATAGCGAAAGCAAATCCTTTCGTTACTTCACCACCTACTAAGAACAGGATCAAAATGGTTAAGAACACCGTTAATGAAGTCATGATCGTTCTACTTAATGTATCGTTGATCGCTTTATTAATGATAGTGCCTTTAGGTGATCCGTGCATGCTATGACTGTATTCACGTACGCGGTCGAATACAATTACAGTATCGTTCATTGAGAAACCAATTACGGTAAGAATCGCCGCAATGAAGTGTTGGTCAATTTCCAATGGGAATGGAACGATGTCTTTTAAGAAAGAGAACACCGCTAGCGTTACCAATACGTCGTGCAACAATGCGATGATCGTACCCAATGAGTATCTCCAATCGCGGAAACGAATAAAGATATATGCTGCGATAATTATTAAGCTCCAGAATGTAGCCCATTGCGCACCTGCTTTCAAGTCGTCAGAAATGGTAGGGTCAACCTTCTTCGTTCCTTGTACCCATTTGTTTGTACTCATGAATTCATCTCTTGTTGCAGAAGCAGGCAAGAATGATTTCAAACCTTCGTATAAGGTGCCACGAACTGTTGAGTCTACTGCAGGACCAACTTCAGTGATCTTGTAATCAGTAGTGATCTCCAAAGTAGTTGTAGAACCATAGGTTTTGATTACCGGGAATTTGCCGAAAGTTTTATCCAAACCATCACGAACTGCATCAACGTTTACCGGTTTCGCGAAGTTTACAACATAACTTCTACCACCACTGAATTCAACGCCTTCATTAAAACCATGGAACACCGCACCTACACCCAATATCAATACCACTACCGATACAATGTAAGCTACTTTTCTGTATTCAATGAATTTGAAAGCAGCATGCTTGAAGATTGACTTTGATAAACCGGTAAAATAATTGAAGTGACGGTTTTTATTGGTCCAGAAATCTGTTACCAAACGAGATACCATGATACCGCAGAACAAGCTTAATACGATACCCAACATCTGAGTAGTAGCAAATCCTAATACTGGTCCTAGTCCGAAATAAGCTAGGATCGCAGCAGTTAAGAAAGTGGTAACGTGCGCATCTAATACCGGTGGTAATGAGCGCTTGTAACCAATTTTAACGGCTTCATTGTGAGTTAACCCTCTAGCCAATTCTTCTTTAATACGCTCAAAAATGATTACGTTGGTGTCTACTGCCATACCAATGGTCAGTACCAAACCCGCAATACCCGGAGCAGTTAAGGTGGCGTGTAATGAACTTAACACCCCAATTGTGAAGAGCAAGTTCAAGATCAATGCAATGTTAGCTACAATACCTGCTGTATTATAATATACTAACATTAGAACGAAGATCACGATAAATGAAATAGTGAAACTCATGATACCACCGTCAACAGCTGCAGCTCCCAAAGTAGGACCTACTACCTGTTCTTGAACGATTTTTGCAGGAGCTTCTAACTTACCTGACTTCAAAATATTTGCAAGGTCAACTGCTTCTTCTAAAACCAAGTTCTTTTGTTTAGAACTTCCGCTTCCCATCGTAATTTGAGAGTTCCCCCCTTCAATTTTTTGGTTAACGTTTGGTGCAGAATAAACAATGTCATCCAATACGATCGCAATTGGTTTGTTTACGTTACGACCGGTCATATCTGCCCAACGCTGGCCACCACTTGGCGTCATGCTCATTGAAACAGTGATATTTCCGAGTTGATCGTAGTCTTGTTGTGAGTTCTCAATTACATCTCCTTCAATTTCTGCCTTATCTCTACCGGGTACGGTTTTGATAGCATACAATTGCAAAACAGGAGAGAGGGCGCCGTTATCATCGCGGTTTTGCTTGCTCCACAAAAACTTAAGATTTTGTGGGAAGTTGTTGCGAACAGCCGGGATCGCCAAGTATTGGTTTACTTTGGCGGTATCCTTGATCAAAGAATACCCCATGGCCGCACCAAAGCTTTGACGTCTTGATTCTTGATCAACATATGGTTGAGCAGGATTTAAGACGCGGAATAACGGCTGTGTTTTATTCGCAGCTAAAATGCTGTCAGCTTGCTTTTGAAGTGAATCAGCTTTAGCAATATTTACCGAATCTTTGAGGCTTTTCAAGCTGTCAATTGTTTTCTGTGTAGTAGAATCAATCTTCGTTGCTTTATCGCCATTCAGAATTTGCTCAAGGGCTTTATCAGCAGCTTGGAATCCTGAAACCAAAGCTCCGTCATTTAGGGTATATACTTCCCAGAATTGGAGGTTGGCAGTAGACTGTAAGTATTTACGTACACGCTCAGGATCAGTGGCACCGGCCAATTCTACTGTGATGATACCTTTGTTCTCATCTAGGTTGATATTAGGCTGAGCAACGCCAAATTTATCAATACGACGACGAAGAACCTGATAGGTTTGGTTCATCGCATTGTTTGCTTCCGATTTAATGTAACTCAATACATCATTATCGCTTGCATTGATATTAAGCTTGTTTCTGTTTGAATTCGCGAATTGCGGAGCCAGCTTATCTGCCGGGTTGTTTTTCTTGAATGCAGCAGCGAAAAGATCAATAAAGTTTTGATCACTGGTAACTTTAGCTGCTTGAGCATCTGCAATTGCTTTCGTAATGCGAGGATCTTGTGGATTGTTTGCCAAACCTTTGATTAAACCATCTAAAGCGATATCCATTGTTACGTTGATACCTCCTTGAAGGTCGAGACCTAACAATAACTCACTTTCTTTTGCTTTCTGATACGTGTCGCCCCACCAAGTAATCTTTTTGTCTTTCGAAGCTTCGAGCAAGCTGTCTTTGTAATCATTGGTGTAATGATCCAAAGTGTCTTGATACAATGCTTGTGCTTCTTTGTTGCCGGGATACTTTGCTTGGGCTGAAGGGTAGGTACGTTGGGTATGGCTCAATGCCTTGGCTGCAATCTCGCTTTCATGGCTGTTTACAAACCATGTGAAAGAAAGCTGGTACACTGAAATACCAATCAATAAAGCCGTAAAAATGCTTACCAGTGCTCTCATTGCGTTTTGTTTATTTTTTTAAGAGTGGGCAAAGATAGGGTTTTCGACCTATTTTGTAAATTCAAAATGGCGCTGAAAATAAGGTTTTTAGGCAGAATTTTCCTATTCGAACAAGATTCGAGCGGTTTGATAGAGGAGGCGGTTCTGGAAATTCGAGTTTTTTTCTGTAAACCCTTGTAAACCAAAGAGTCCTGCGGCATTGCCTTTATTTATGGCGATTTCAAGATAGCCGGCAGAATTGAAAAGGGCTAATTTTTCCCCCTCCGGCACATCAGCATAGGTTTCACTAATGCGGTCAATTACTTCGTCTCGCTTAAAAACGATCCGAAATGTACGTCCCTTGCGCTGTTGCTCAAATTGCTGTTGGGTGATATTGAGTACAATGTTCTCGAAACTGTCAATAAAAATGATCTGACACTCGATCCAGTTGTCCCCGAATGCAGGGCGTAGCGTGTTTTTCTCATGAATCGTTATATCAGGTTCCCCAATTTGCAGCAATCCAACCCCTTCTTGCAGTTTTTGGATGGCCTCAGCCATAATCCGAGTGCAATAAAGCGTGTTTCTGGTGGTGCTCGAGTCTAAAGGCAACCCAATAACCATCTCTGGTTTCTCTTCCAAAATCATGGTGAGGATTCCATTATCTGCACACAAATAATACTGGTCTCTATGATAGGCCAGCAACAAATGATCCGGTTTGCGATCAAACAAATTCACCAAAATAAGATGATAGGTTTGCGACGGAAAATGCTTGTACGCATTCCTGCAGATATACGCCGCTTGATTGTAGTTAAACGGAGTGATGGTATGCGAAATGTCCACAATTTGAAACCCTGCATCAATTGATAGCAATTGACCTTTGATTGCTCCCGCTAAATAATCGCGAGAACCAATATCCGAACAAAGGGTTAGCAGGGCCATGTAGGTGAAATGGAGTCAGTTTAGATTGCAAATATAGCAGCAATCAACGTACCAGTTCGCCGTTTTTGAAAAAGTATTTATAAGTCAGCTTATCTGCTAACGAAGGCCATAACCTGTTCAGAAAAACTGTTCGCTTACCCGTTCCCGTCATAACAACGGTGCGTTTCCTGGCTGCAATAGCATTCAAACTGATCTGCGCACATTCTTCCGCACTCATCATTTTTGATTCATCCATTGGCGACTCACCCTGCGGACTTCCGTCTTTGCTTAAAGCAACATTCCTAATATTAGAAGCAGTAAATCCAGGGCAGATCCACAACACATTTACCCCTGTTGGTAGCAATTCAGTACGAAGCGCTTCCATCCAGCCTTGTAGGGCATACTTAGATGCAGAATATCCGCTTCTTCCGGGCAATCCACGATAGCCGGCAATTGAAGAAATGCTTACTACCGAGCCTTTGTTTTCCAGTATAGAAGGCAATGCATATTTCGTGCAGTATACAGCACCCCAAAAATTTACATCCATCAAGTTCTTCATCACACTCAAATCAACCTCATTGAACAATGCTCGCATGCTCTTCCCGGCATTGTTTATTAATATGTCAATTTTCCCAAATACCTGAATGGTAGAGTCTATAAATTTTTTGCATTCAGATTCCTTACTAACATCACATACTTCTGTGTGCAACATTACAGTTGAATTATTGAGTTGCAACTGATACAATTTGTCATAATTGCGTCCACAGGTTGCAACTTTCGCACCTTCTTTTATTAAAAGTTCAACAAAAGCTTTTCCAATCCCCTCACTACCACCGGTTACAACCACAACTTTATCCTTGAAAAACGACATGGTTAATTTATTTGCATGCAAAAATAGTCAGGTTCTATCAACATATCACCCTGATATTCACATTTGTTAGATAAATATTTTTGTAAAAATTTGGTACAAATAAAAATTGATGTATTTTTGCACTCCCAAATCAATAACGGGCATGCAAATGACCCCAAAAGATGAGGAGATTCCGTAGCTCAGTTGGTAGAGCAATACACTTTTAATGTATGGGTCCTGGGTTCGAGTCCCAGCGGGATCACAAAGAAAGCCTTTCACTTCGAAAGGCTTTTTTTTGTGCCCTTACTCCCGAAAATTAGCCTTTTTACCGCTTTTTTTTATCCCATTAACCCTCGTTAACAATTGGTTTAAATCTTCATCGGAATCCTTTTTCTATTTTAGCGACCGATGAAATTGCTAACAAAACTGTTCTATTTACTGAGTTTTTGTTTGGTAGTACTTACCGGATGCAAACAAGCGCTTTTTGTCACTCCAGTATCCAATGTATATAATGATATACAGGTGCAAGAGTCTGTGCGCCTCATTCAAATAAGAGCAGCTCAGTTAACCAGATCCTTTTTCACACCCGCCGTTCCCCTTTCTAAAAAAGATAAAACAGAACTTATCTACGTTGAAGAATCGGAAGATGAGGATTCGGAGGCTCACATTTTCAAAAAGCAGCCCTCGAATGCTTCCCTATTTTTTGAGTTTCGTCGACCCGCTAACATTGTTCCCCTCCAAAAAAATATTGACAGCCGATTCTTATCGTCTGTTTTTGATGCAAATCCTGTGTATCTGAAAGTACAGTCATTCAGGATTTGATAGCTTCTACTGTTCCCGATTCTAATCAATTGTATTGCCTGCCATTTGAACAGTGCATTGTAGCACTGTAACGATCAGCTTTTGCCAAGCTGTAAACACGAAACTATTATTCGCTAAATAACAAACAATCATGAAAAAACAGTTCATGCTTTTCGGCTTATGCGCTTTACTCGTGCATACCAGCTGTAAAACAAAAAAAGAAGAAAAAGAAGAGGCCTCAAAGTTGGTAGCTACGAGCCCTGTAAAAACAGATACTACTCTTACCAAAGAGTACGTGTGCCAAATTCGCTCCATTCAGCACATTGAATTAAGAGCGCAAGAAAGAGGCTATTTGCAAAAGATTTATGTAGATGAAGGACAGTTTGTTCGGAAAGGACAACTCTTATTCCAAATCATGCCTAACCTCTACGAAGCAGAAGCTCAAAAAGCCGCAGCCGAAGCTAATTTTGCTGAAGTTGAATACCAAAATACCAAACGCCTCGCCGATAGTAACATCGTATCTGCTAGTGAACTTCGAATGGCAAAAGCAAAACTCGACAAAGCAAATGCCGAATTTTCTCTAGCTAAAGTGCACCTTCAGTTCACTGAAATTCGCGCCCCCTTCGATGGCATTATCGACCGCTTCCTCGTTCGTCAAGGTAGCTTGGTAGACGAAGGTGAATTGCTCACAAGCCTTTCTGATAACAGCAAAATGTGGGTTTACTTCAATGTTCCTGAAGCTGAATATTTATTCTACGCCGCTAACCATAAAATCAACAAACAGCAAGTTCAGTTGGTTACCGCCGCCAACCAAGTATTCCCTCATCCCGGTATCGTTGAAACCATTGAAGCTGATTTCGATAACGAAACGGGTAACATCCCTTTCCGTGCTACTTTCCCCAATCCTAACGGATTGCTTCGTTTCGGTGAAACCGGAAACATCAGAATTACGGAGCCCATCAAAAATGCGATTCTCATACCTCAAAAAGCAACCTTTGAAGTATTGGATAAAAGATATGTATATGTAATTGACAAAGAAAATCGAGTTAAAACAAGAGAGATTGGTGTTACTGCTGAAATGGAAGATTTATTCGTAGTGTCATCAGGATTAAACGAAGGTGAAAAAATTCTCCTTGAAGGTATCCGTAAAGTAAAAGAAGACGACAAAATCGCTTATGAATACCTCGACCCTAAACAAGTGATTGGTCATTTGAAAGTACACGCCGAATAATTCAGTAACTATTAAAAACGAATTTCAATGTTTTACAAATTTATTCATAGGCCTGTACTCGCCATTGTACTATCGGTGGTGATCA
>DGDD01000257.1 GCA_002385265.1 Chitinophagaceae bacterium UBA3961 | reverse complement strand
GTTCCATTGTAATATCTGTACACGGGTATGTCGAATAAAACAGATACATCTAATTTTTGTCTGATATTGTAATTTATCTGAGGCGATAGATAGAGCAGGTTAGAACCCGAAGCATTTATCAACTGACTATTGCGATGGTCTTTGCCTCTTAGTTCATCTCTTACCTGCATGATGATGCTCCAAGGATATTTAATATTGTACGAAACAAAAAAAGAATTTATCCATGCATCGCCGCTAATATAATTTAAATCGTTCTTACCTGCTGACAAAAACTGGCTCACAAAAAAAAGATGTGTCTTTTTCTGTATAAACCCTTTGTATAAAAAAAGACTGCCTGTAAAACCAAACGCATTAGATGCAGGCTGTACATCCTGCGGCAGCACAACTCCATTTTTCTCCTGTGGATTGGAATGCGTGGGAATTTGCAAACCTGCTCCTGTAGTAAGTTCAAATTGGTTCGTTTTGTTTTTTACCCAACTATATTTTCCCTGAATTATAAAATCGCTGAAGCCGTTACCGGAAAGTTTATTGTCTGGTGGTGGAATAAATTTATACAACTGTTTGCGATTGATATAATAACCTCCCGACCATTCAGCAGTAAAGCGGGGCGTAATGCCATAGGCAACAGTGCCACCTATATAATTGAATGATGCATTTTCTAAAACGCCGTCACCGGATTCCGATGTCCCTGTAAAGTATCCTTTAGAATAACCATGCTGGTAAAACAGAATGGTGCGCCAACCTTTTTTCTCCAAAGTACCCTGGTTTACTGTACCGCCGGTAGGATTGCCCGGAGAACAGCACTGCGAATAAGTTTGCGTACCTATTGTTAGCAGCAGGCAGAATAAAGTTATTATTTTTAGCATAACTGTTAATTGCGAACATTTATATTAACTTGCTTGACATCAATATTTCTATATTTGTCTTTGACCTTGCAAGTAATATATTGACTTCCTCCGCAACAGCTTACACTTGCAGTGTAGGTAACTTTATCTGCGCTACCCAGAATATCACCTGCTGATGCCGACCAATAATACTTTAATCCGTCTCCGGTAGCTACTGCTGTAATTTTTGCAGAGGGGTTAATAGAAAATACAATTTCAGTTGCATCGGCTGTTAACGATTCAAATTTGAAAGCTGTGGGTGGTGTAGTTGCAGTATCACTGCCGCTTTTTTTGCAAGATGCCAAAAAAAGCATAGTTGCTAAAATTGAGAGGAAGAAAATTTTGTTACGCATAATATATTTTTTTTAGTGAAGAATTTAAGTTGCACAACAACTCAGTTTTGCTACATCTTTTCCAAAAGTGATAGCGGCTAATTTTATTCCCTCACCCAATGTCAGATAAGGATAAAAACTTTCAGCTAATTCCTTTACGGTTATCCCGTATTTGATAGCCATACTCAGTTGTTGTATCAGTTCGCCGCCTTCGGGTGCTACTATTCTTGCTCCAATCAATTTATCAGTTTCAGTGTTGCGGATGAGTTTGATAAATCCTCTTGTATCGTTTGCAGCAATGGCTCTTGGAATATCTTTCAACTCTAATTTAGAAACTTCAAAAGGAATATTTTCTGCTGCTGCCTGTGTTTCATCCAATCCTGCACCGGCTACCTGTGGGTCTGTAAACACCACCCAGGGCAATGATGAATAATCAGCTTTATGTTCCGAACCAGTGAAGGCATTTTCAACAGCAATCTTCCCCTCAAAAGCTGCAGTGTACACAAATGCGGGTGTATTGGTTACATCACCCACTGCATAAATGTTGAGCAGGTTGGTTTCCATTAATTCATTTACCTGTATATGCCCGCCTTTGGTAAGTTGCAAACCAATTTTATCCAATCCCAGTTTTTGTGTGTTTGGTTTTGTGCCGGAAGCAACTACTACTTTTCCCGTTTCAATTATTTTTGTAAAAGAACCATCCGGGCATTTGCAATGAATGATAATATCATTTCCTGCCTTTTCAAATTTAACTGCACGGAAGTTGGGAAGTATTTCGATGCCTTCTTTCCTCATCTGCTTTTCCAGTTCTTCGCTGATGTCGGGTGTTTGCGTTCTCAATACCCGGTCAGTAAATTCAATGATGCGGACTTTTGTACCAAGCCGGTTATAAGCCATTGCAATTTCAAGCCCGATATATCCTGCACCCATGATGGTGATGCTTTGAGGCTGTTCTTCCAAATCAAACAACGATACGTTGGTGAGATAATCTATTTCTTTCAGCCCTTCAATGTCCGGTACATTGGTAGTAGCCCCGGTGGCGATAATAAATTTTATAGCAGAGTATTCATCTTTACCATTTACCAAAATGGTTTTATCATTAATAAATTCTGCCCACCCTTCTATCATTACAAGGTTTTCAAAATCACTCACCACATCCATGTATTTTTTTTGCTGCAGGGTTTTTACCAATTGCTTTTTGTCTTTTATTACCTGTACAAAATCAATATCAACACCCTTTGGTTTTATTCCTGCAAAATTTGAATGTGTAGCATGATAGGCAGTTTCAGCAGCACGGATAAGCGTTTTGGATGGTACACATCCTACGTTTACACAAGTACCACCAATGGATAAACCTCCGTTTACCATAAAGGTAGTTAAGCCAAGTTCATTAGCTTTAATAGCTGCCGAAAATGCGGCAGAGCCGCCACCGATAATGATTAAATCAAAATGATTGATGTTTGTATTAACCAATCCGTTATTGGTTGTTTCTTTTGCCCTGTAATTTTTGCTTTGATTGATAGTGCCAATGATGTCGTTTTTTGAAATCACATCTGGATTGTAAGTAAACTCACCCTTGCCGTTTTCATGGCTTACTTTTCTAGAAACGATACCTTTCTTTTTTTCAAACATACGTTCAATGCTTACTGCACAGTGGTCGCAGGTCATGCCTGTGACTTCAAGTGAAAGTTTTTCATCTGTTACTGCATTACCGTTTTTATGTTCTGTTCCTTTGTTTAATATGTTTTTCAGAAAACCCATTTTTATTTTTTTTAGTTTGATGATGTTTTTGAACAGCATCCTTTCTTTTCACAGTTTTTATCGGATGAGTTATCCTTTGAACAACAGCTTTTGGACTTGCTTTTATCTTTTTCTGTTGGCCTTAAACCCATACCAATCGCT
>DGDD01000256.1 GCA_002385265.1 Chitinophagaceae bacterium UBA3961 | reverse complement strand
TGAATGATGATTATGCGGTGGAGCGGAAGAGTGCATTGAAAGATATTTTTGTTACGGTATTATCTGAAGACACGTTCTTAGAGTTTATGAAATCGAAGGGTAAGGTTGGTGGTCAACATAAGTTTCCGCGAGTAATGAAAGGTAAGATGTTAGAAGAATGGACTGCCTTTCTGGCCAAACAAAAAGAAACAAAGCAATAAGATTGGATCAATGATAACTGTTGAGAAAATTGGAGTGGAAGCAATAGAGACGTTGCGAGACATTGGAATCCGAACATTTACAGAAACTTTTGGCCCTCTAAATACTCCGGCAAACATGAAAAAGTATTTAGACGAAAGCTTTGCAATAGAAAGGCTGGAGCAGGAATTAAAGAACCCGAATTCTGTATTTTATTTTGCAAAAGAGGGTGAGGCCATCATTGGATATTTGAAGTTAAACTTTGCCGGCGCTCAAACAGAATTAAACGACGGATCGGCTGTTGAAATTGAGCGGATATATGTTGTGAAAGAATATCAAGGCAAAAAGATTGGTCAGTTATTGTATGATAAAGCAATTGAAGTGGCGAAGGAAACCGAGGCTGCATATGTATGGCTGGGTGTTTGGGAAGAGAATGTAAGAGCCATTGCTTTTTATACTAAGAATGGGTTTGTTCCATTCGACAAACATCGGTTTACACTTGGTGAAGATGTTCAAACAGACATCATGATGAAAAAGGTATTGTAAACGGCTTAATCCCCTTTCCGAATTATTTTTTGTAAAGAACGGTATGACAGAAGCGATCTTAAACGGAATAACTCTTGGTTTTGTGCTGGCGATTTCTGTCGGTCCGGTTATTTTTACTATTATCAAACAGAGCTTAACCAATGGCCCGAAAGGAGGATTTAGTTTTGTTGCAGGTGTTTGGTTAAGTGATATTGTATTAGTGGTTATCAGCAATGCTTTTTCTGAACTGGTAAGTGGGCTCTTGAAATATAAAATGATGATTGGTGTGGTGGGAAGTGTGTTTTTGTTTTTGATGGGAGTTGTATATATTTTCTTCAAGAAGGTGAGTATAGCAACAGCTGATGGAGAGCCTCAACGGTTTCGAAAGAGAGATGTGGCGAAGATTTTTTCATCCGGCTTCTTAATAAATACCCTGAATCCTAATGTGATAATCTTTTGGCTGGGAGTAGCAACGGCTTTTTCGGGGAAGTTTAATTTATTCGAACGAATCATAATTTTCTCGGTTTGTATTGGGATCAATATCATTGCAGACGCATTGAAGGTTATACTGGCCGGTAGGCTGAGCAAGAAACTCACCTTCAAAACAATTGGAACCATCAATAAGATATCAGGTATTTTATTGATTGCATTTGGTGTAGCGCTCTTTTACGGTGCGGTGATTTTAAAGAAATAGTGCTCTGTTAACAAAACCCCAACAATATTAAAGCGCGTAGGGTTGTAATTTGCCGATCATTATGAGAATTCTTCTATATTTTTCTTTTCTCCTCTTTTTGGACGCTAGTGTAGTGGCCCAAACCACCGATATCGTTCAAATTCGAAAGAAGAATTCCACCAAGGTTTTAAAATCTTATTTCCCAACCGCTTTTATTGCCGGAAGTACCTATGATGGTTTTCAAATCAGCGGAATCATAAAAGCGATTCATGGCGACACCTTATACATTGCTCAGCAAGAAACAAAGTTGATGAGAACCGAGTTTGGATCTGTTGTAGACACGATGTTCTACACTGTTGGAATTCCGTTGGTAAACATAGAGCGATTTTATTTTGGATCGCGTTATGAGAACGGGAAATCCAAAGGTTTTGCGCAAGCAACCCTACCCAATATTATGGTGGTGGCAGGAACAGCTTATGTGGGTCTAGAATTATTCAATACGCTTTATAGACGCGAAAGCCTAAACGAACACAATAAATGGCCATCGCTCATTGGTGCTTCTACGGCAGCATTGACGGGATATTTGTGGAAGAAAATTGCGAGAAAAAGAGATCGAGTTGGAGGAAGGTATGTTGCGGTTTACATAAAAGCAGGATCAATTAAAACACCTTCTTAGTATCTTGCAGAAAACCGATTGAACCCATGTTCGCAAAAGCAAAAGAAATTCTATCAAAACTCTGGAGGGTTACCAAAAAGGTTTTCATTTTCTTACTCATTTTTCACTTAGTATATATTGTTGTATTAAAATGGGTTGATCCCCCAATCACCATTACTCAGTTGGTGAGCTTGGTAACAGGCGATGGACTGAAGCGCGATTATGTGGATTATGATGAAATGAGCAAGTATGCAAAGCTTGCCGTTATTTCTTCAGAAGATCAGCTATTTCCGGATCATAGTGGGTTTGATTGGAAGAGTATCGAAAAAGCCCAACAATACAATAAGAAAAAGCCCAACAGAATACGCGGGGCCTCTACCATTAGCCAACAGGTGGCAAAGAATGTTTTTCTTTGGCAGGGGCGAAGTTGGTTTCGGAAAGGCCTGGAAGTGTACCTCACTTTTATGATTGAAACCATTTGGGGCAAAAAGCGAATTCTGGAAATGTATTTGAATGTAATTGAAATGGGCCAGGGGGTTTATGGAATTGAAGCGGCTTCGCAGTTCTATTTTAAAAAACCGGCTTCGAAATTAAGTCGATCCGAAGCAGCAATCATTGCAGCTTGTTTACCCAATCCGGTAAGGTTTACAGTTAAGCCGATGTCGAGATTTGTTGCTCGAAAGTATCCTTGGATAATGGTGCAAATGGGAAATCTAGAATCAGATGAGGATATAAGGAAGCTAATTGATGCAAAATAGCGTTTCAAGAAGTGGGTCTTTAATAATTTTGAAATTGCCCCAAAAAACCTGTTTTTTCGGTTTTTTTGGCCCAAAACTGGCCGAAACCGAGTAAAAAGAGCTCAATTCCACCGAAAATCGCCTTATGTCAAATTATCAATTGCTTCAATTGCTGCCTGTAAACGTTCTTCGCCGGTTCCGCTAATAAGGGTCCAAGGAGTATCTTGATTGATTAAAATATCTTTATAAATGTTGAAGAGCTTGGCCCTTGTTTCTAGGTCCGGATATTCTCTAAGTTCGTCTTTCACCCAAGGAAGATCAATATTACATAGTAGATATAGGTCGTATTTTCTAGAAACAATGTTATCGAGAATAAAGCTATGGCAGTTGTTAAAGACAAACTCAGCCCACACTTTCATTACGTACATATCGGTATCAACGATAAGCAGGTCTTGATTTTTTGATACATTGGAACGGACTTGTTCCACCGCCTCGTCTTCGCCTCGAAGCTGACCTTTGGCGATGGTGAGTAAATCGTCGAATGAATAATTCATCCCGTTTTTTAGGAGGTACTCACGTGCGAACTCTTTTACCCAAATGGTATTGAAATGGTTGGCGAGTTGATCGCACAGCGTGCTTTTGCCCGTGCTTTCAGGGCCTATTATCACTATTTTTTTCGGTTGAGTTGCTTCCATGCAGGTTGGTGCTTCAATACGGTTTTGTAAACAGGACAGTCTTCACTATGGGCACCGGGAAGATATCCGGTACTCATTAAAAACTCATTGACGATTTCCCCACCTGTAAAACGAAAGGTTTTCTTAAAAAGTTTGGTCCACTCCTCTTTTGTTAAGGGATGGTTCTGATTCAACCAGTTTTTAAAAGAACCAAACTCTTTCTGTAACGATTCGATTACTTGTGCATTGTGAATGGCGGCGTGGACCTTAAGTCGGTTTCTAATAATACCTTCATCACTCAACAATCGTTCGATATCTTTTTCTTTATAACGCGCAACCTTTTTTATTTCGAAGGAAGAGTACGCTTTTCGAAAATGGTGTTCTTTTTTGAGAATAGTAGTCCAACTTAATCCGGCTTGATTGATTTCTAGAATAAGTCTGCAAAATAATTCATCGTCGGTTTCAATAGGGAACCCGTAGAGGTGGTCGTGATAATGCTTATGAAGGTCTTTAGTTGGACCATCCATGGTTGCAATAGCTTTGCAATAAGACATAGGTTAAGTGCTGCTTTTGATGTTTTCGATTGCTTTTCTTCTCCATTCCATAAGACCACTAAATGCCAGCAGCAACAATATTACATAATATGCACTGGTGAGCGCGTAATGTTTTACAAAATATAATGGGATAGAAAAAATATTGGTTAAAATCCACCAGTACCAGGACTCAACTTTTTTCTTGGCCATTAGCCACATTCCGGTGAATGCGCTAGCACTTGCAATGGAGTCGGCCCAAGGTATGGTATCGGCCGCAAAGCCTTTTTTAACTAAACTTAAGATACTGAAAAGGCTAACCAAGAAGAACGAGAAGAATCCTAATTGATACACTATCTCTTTTTTATTAGAATAGGCTATAGGCGTCTGTGGTTTATTATCTTCTTTTTTCAAGGCCCACAACCACCAACCATAAATGCTAACAATGGTATAGTAAAGGTTCACGGCAGCTTCTCCAAATAGTGCGCCTTTAGCTGAAATGAAGATGTAGATAATGGTATTGATCAAACCAACGGGGTAGACCAAGATGTTCTCTTTTTTACTGAACCAAACGCTTGCTATTCCTGCAATAACACCGATCCACTCAAGCGGTTTAGCGTTTTGTAGTTGATTGAGAAGTTCAGAAAAAAATTGCGACAACATCTAACGAAGATACTAAAATACAAAGGCATATACGTGATCTTGCTTGTGCAATAGAGATGATTGCTAGCGATGCCTGAGATATGGCTTAATCTTCGGTTGGAAACTTTTTGTGATACTTAAGGTGGTTTATTACGATCCTCAGTTCATTGAATTCAACGTCTTTGCCTAGTGCCTCTCTGTATTCTGTAAGAGATTGGGGGCCTAGTTTTAATATTTCTTCTTCTAATAGTTTGAGCTTTTTAGAATCAATGAGCTTATCGGCGTCAAGGTCTCCGTTCAGTACAAATGCTGCGAGATGTCCTTGAATAGTGGAAGTGGCCAACCCGCGTAATTCGGCGATGGCTGCTATTGAAGAGCCATTTTTGAAGAAATTCAAGGTTTCTAACTGAGAAGATCCAATAGCGTTTTTCTTTTTTACTTGAATTACGGGTAAATCTTCTCTTTTAAAGAGTGGGCCTATTGCGGATAATCCAATTTGATCGAAAGAGCTGTTTTGGAGTTGTGATAATTTACCCCACAAAATGGCCTCGGTATCCAGTAAAAATTTCACATAGGTCTTTTGCTTTAGATCGGTTGATGCTTGAAGCGCTTCTTTATGAACAGGAAGAATCAATTCGTTGTGAAGATTTTCAGCAAACCATTTCAAACCTTTTGAAACCCTGTCGTGCAAAACGGCGTTTGTTGGTCCATCTTTGAGAAGCCTTGATTTTAACTCTTCGGAAAATTTATCTGCGACATCGGCTTGATTGTTGGCTGTTGTTATTAAGCTGTTGCAAAAGCTCATTACGAGCTCTTTGCTTTGAATAGTTTTTGAGTCGCAGTTTTTTTTCAAAGAATGAAGTGCCTGAACAAGGGGTTTCCAATCGAAGAGTTTCACTAACTGAATATTGGCATGGTATTGAGCTTCTTGTTTCAAAAGCATTTCCAATTCAGGAATGGCTTCTTCGGAAGCCATGAACTCGTTTACTTCTTTATTGGTGCTAATGGCATTGGGGGTTATTTTAGAAAGCAACGTAATTCCATCGAGCGTTGTACAACGGCTGAGTGCTACATAAACTTGGCCGGGCGAAAAAGATTGTGCAGCATCAATAACAACTTTATCGAAGGTTAGACCCTGGCTTTTGTGAATGGTGATGCCCCAGGCCAATCGAATTGGATATTGAGAAAACGAACCGAGTTCTTCTTCTTCTATTGCATTATCCTCTTTATTTAAAACATATCGAATGTTTCTCCATGTTTCTTTTTCTAGTTTGAATTCCGATTCATCGTCGACACCTTTTACAAAAATTTCTTTTTCATTGATTTTTGTAATGATGGCTCTTTTACCGTTAAAGTATCGTCTGCTTTCGCCCACATCATTTTTGATGAACATAATATGAGCGCCCTCTTTCAATTCGAGCTCCATTTCTGTTGGAAGTGCGTTCTCGTTGAACTCTTTACTGATAGTGCCTTTGAAGTAAAAACTTTTTGAGTTTAGTTTCGCGAGTCCGGCGGCATTCAGGGCATCTGCTTTTCTATTATGGGTAGTAAGAGTGATGCAGTCGTCAGGAATATGATAATTGGTATTGGTTCTGCTTTCGAGTTTTTGCCAATCCGCTGCTGTCATAGTGTTATTTCTTACATTATTAAGCAGGTTGATAAAATCCTCTTCTTTTTGACGGTATATTTTTTTTAGTTCAATACAAAGCGGAGGGTTGTTTCGCAGCACTTGTGATTGAAAGAAAAAGGGGCCACTATAATATTCTTGCAGATATGTCCATTCTTCTTGTTGTACAACGGGCGGGAGCTGGTGGAGGTCGCCTATGAACAAGACTTGCAAACCACCGAAGGGTAGTCGCGGGTTTTTGCGAACATATCTAAGAATGGTGTCGATAGCGTCGAGCGTATCGGCGCGAAGCATACTCACTTCATCTATGATGAGTAGTTCTAGTTCTTGGAGTAGTTCTCTTTTGTGTTGAATGAATTTTATTTTTTCGATAAGGCTGTGTTTGTCTACAATACCTTGTTCAGTAAACCCTGCTTTGGTTCCGGGGATGAAGGGACCGAAGGGCAGTTGAAAGAGGGAATGTAGTGTAACACCTCCAGCATTAATTGCTGCTACTCCGGTAGGTGCAGCGACAACTGTATTTTTCACAGCCGATTCTACAATGTGTTTCAGGAAGGTTGTTTTACCGGTTCCTGCTTTACCTGTAAGAAAGATCGATCGGTTTGTGTTTTTCACAAACGAAGCGGCTAATTCGAAAGGGGTATTGATAGAATCGTAATGCATAAAATGGGGCGGTGAAGATAAATCAAAACAGTGGTATAGGATAGAGATACCGGGATAAACCCGGTATCAATTTAGGCTGCAATGGCTTCTTTTTTCGGTTTAGGGCTTAACACAAGAAAGCCGCTTGCTTCGATTTCGGCCCTTGTTCTTTTAACGCCGTCTTTGTCTACATACGTATTGTAGATCAACTTTCCTTCGACGTAGATTTCGGCTCCTTTTTTAAGATATTTTTCAGCGTTTTCTGCTTGTTTCCCCCAGATGACAATAGAGTGCCATTGAGTTTCTTCTTTTTTTACACCGTCTTTAGTAACATACTGATCACTAGTGGCAATGTTTAGTTTTGCCAACTTGCGATCATTGTTGAAGGTTTTGATTTCAGGATCTTGACCGAGGTGGCCAATCAATTGGATTCTGTTTTTGAATTCGTACATGGCTATTATTTTTTAGTGAAAGGCAAAGCGAACAACTTTGCCTCTTAATGAAGGCAAAGATGAAGTTGTAAGAAGCTCGGATCTGTTTTTTATACGCTTATATTCGCATGTAAACGTATATAACAGTAAAATACAACCGAATTAAATTATTTTTGTATGGAAACGAAGCTGTGTAAGTGGTGTGGATCTATTGTGAAGGGCAGAACGGACAAAAAGTTTTGCAATGATTATTGCAGAAGCGCTTTTCACTATAAACAGAAGGATGAAAAGCCGGAGATAATGAAACGGATTATTCGGCAGCTGGAACGTAATTGGGTGTTGCTGGGTACTTGGAAGAAGAAGGGTCTTCAATCTGTTGACATAAAAGCCGCAAGGATGCAGGGTTTTGTGGAGGACTGTTATACAGGAGTGGAAACTAAGAATGGAAAAAGACGGAAGTTGGTATTTGATAGAGCATTTGTTTATGAGAAAGGAGGGGGGGTGATTAGGGGAATATGAGGTAGGAGCGAGGAGGCGAGGAAACGAGGAACGAGGAGGAGAGGAGAAAGAAGAGGAGGAGGAACAGGGGGAAGAGAGGAGCGAGGAGACGGGGAACGAGGAGGAGAGGAGAAGGAAGAGGAGGTGGAACAGGGGGAGACAGGAACGAAGAGAAGAGGAAGCGAGGAAACGAGGAAGAGATGAGCAGTTGAGAAAGAAGAGGGGGAGGAACAGGGGGAAGACAGGAGAGACGAGAAGAGGAGGCGAGGAGACGAGGAACGAGGAAGAGAGAAGCAGTTGAGAAAGAAGAGGGGGAGGAACAGGGGGAAGACAGGAACGAGGAGAAGAGGAAGCGAGGAAATGAGGAATGTAGGGAGAGGGGTTGAAGGAAAGAACACGAGAATACTGAATGGTTTTGGTAATTTGTATCAAAATGCCGCCATGATAGATACGGTTGATGGATATCTGAAAGACGGATGTATGCGCTGTAAGTATGGCGCGACGCCGGATTGCAAGGTTAACTTGTGGAGGCCCGTTTTAGTTGAGTTAAGAAAGATAGTTGTAGAGTCGGGATTAGTAGAAGAAGTAAAATGGGGCGTTCCCTGTTATACCGATAATGGCAAGAATATCCTTCTGTTGAGCGCGTTTAAAGAATACGCTTGCATCAGTTTTCTGAAAGGCTCGATGCTGCTTGACTCCGCAAAAAAATTGATACAGCAAGGTGTTAATACGCAAGAAGCAAGAATAATAAAGTATTATAAATCATCGGAGGTAAAAGAGGATCGCACAGTAATATTGAAACTCATACAAGAGGCTGTTGAGATTGAGCGTTCGGGACGAAAGGCGGAAAAACCCAAAGCCGCAAATGCATTGCCTGAGCCGCTTCTGCACGCATTTGAGAAGGATGTTCTTTTCAAAGAGGCTTTTTATAAACTCAGCCCTAGTAAACAAAGAGGATATCTTATTGGATTATCGAGTGCAAAACAAGTGAGCACTTTATTAAATCGAATTGAGAAGCTTCGAATAGAAATTACCGAGCAATAGAATTTAACAGATGATTCAAGGCGATTTGTAGAAAAGGAGTAGAGCTTCGATCAGCGGTTGCTATATTGGAAATGCTGTTACTGGAGATATGATTTATTGTGTTGAGATTGAAAGATCCGAACAGTGATCTTATTTTAGTTGTCGCACCTTAATTTCTCGCTCTGTAATTGAGTTTTGTTTGGTACCGCTGATAAGACCTCGGCATGAAGGTGTTCCGCAGCGGCATACAAAAGACTCCATGTGTTCATCAAGGAATACGGCGTAATCGAGCGTGAGTTCTTCGCCCTTTTTGATATCACGAAGCGCAATTACATTCAGTCCGTCGCAAACGGTATTTGCTTCACAACTATGGTTTTGGGGCGCCCAACCGGAGGGGTCGTCATCCCATAACAAGAACACTTCGTTGCTTACAGGCCAAGCGTAACGGCGGAAGATCTCTTTTTCGTTTTCGTTCCAATTTGCTTCCACGTGGCGACGGGTAGCAATTCGCTGGCTTCGTTCTTCACCCGCAAAAACCACTTCGCTTTTGAAAATGTTTTGATTGGCATAGATGCCGTATCCGGCAATTGAATTTCCGCGAACAACAAATTTGCGTTGTTTCTTTTTATGACGGGCAATTCCTTCTGCAATGATGTGTTTAAGGAAGCCTTCCTGGCCAATTCCATCAAATTTTAGAATAAAATCTGCAGAACCTTCCATCCCATCTTTATAAAAAACAGAGCAAGTGAAGTTTATTTCAAGAAAGAATATTTTGCCTTTATCATTTACTCGGAAATCGAGACGAGCATAACCAATTCCACCGAATCCTTTGAAGATGCGTTCAGCATGTTCCCGAAGTTCTTTTTCTACAATAGGATCGTCGCAAGGAAAGTTGCAATCGGGATGAAGCTCCGAAGTTTTGAGGGCATAGGTTTTAAAGGCGCGGCCTTCGGGAAACTTATACTCTACAGGTTTGAATGTTTTGCAAGCATTGTCTCCATTGGCGGCAACAAGTACTGTAAATTCTCTACCTGCGATGTATTCTTCAACCAGAAGAGGTCCGTATTCTTCCAGAATATCGGCCACTTTTTTTCTTAGCTCTTCTTCGTTTTGAACGAGCGAGTGCTCGTCTACTCCCAAACTATCGCCCGCTTTGGCCGGTTTCACGAAAAGCGGGAATTCAAGGTGTTTGAGGCATTGAGGGATATCTTCTTCCGATTCTACCAACACAAATTGTGGCGTAGGCACGCCCTCGCAATAAGCTACATATTTCATTAGCTCTTTGGTGGGGTCGTAAAGTTTTGAAGACGGTCCTGTATGTGGGAGGTTGAGAAGTTCAAACGTATGAATGACGTCAATTGAAGGCACTTCCCATTCGAGGTATCCTTCACAGAGGTTTACAAAAATGTCGTAATTTTTTTTGCTTAGCTCTTTTAGTTGACGGTAGGTCGTAAGCTTGTTGAGGAAAACATGGTCAACCTGATCGTTCGGTAATAGAGGCGCCAGATCTCTCGGGGGATCATAATTTTTATAATCCACACCTGTTGTTGAATAATCAGGCTGAAGTACACATACTCTCATATTTGAACGCGACGATGGTTGATTAGTAAGGTATATTCAAATGTAATAGATAATTCAATAAAAAGATCAAATCTTCTTATTAATAGCATCTTTTATTATGGTTTCAATTAAAGAGGTAAAGCTTGCATTTGATACTCTAAGAATGGCTCCGATAGAAGTAAAGTCTTCGTCTTCACTTAATCCGCATTGCGCGTTTACTTCAAGAACATATAGATTGCCGGTTTCGGTATCCATTCGAATATCCAATCTACCGTAACCGGTACCTTTTACCGAACAATAGGCTTTCAAAGTAAGGTCTTTCAAGGCTTTTGCGAGTACCGGTTCTACTGAGATATAGTTGTAGAAGTTTTCTTCATTGGGCATTGGGGTTTCGTCTTCATAAATTTCCCAAAGCCGATCGAAAGATAGAAAGCGTTCATTTTCAGGAAGGGAGGGATGAAACACCCGTTCAACGGGTTCATAAACTGTACACGCTTCGGGGTTGGTATAGGAACCAACGATAAAGGTGGTAAACTCTTTTCCTTTAATGAATTGTTCTACGAAGAGTCCACCGGTATTCAGTTGCCAGCCCCGGTAACCGGTATTGAGTTCGTTTACTCGATCTATGAGTTCTTGTTTTGATTCAACCACATTCTTTACAGAAACACCCATACTACCGCCTGAAATAGCCGGTTTAATAATGAAAGGGGTTTCTATTTGATCACAAATGGTTTCTAAGGAATGGGATGTTTCGTCGATGATGCCCCATTTGGGAGTTTCAACCTTTGCTTGGTTGAACGCTTTTTTCATCGGAATTTTTGAAGTAGTGATATCGTAGAAATAAGCGTTAGAGCCGGTATATTGAATTTGATGCTTTTCAAGTTCATGAATGACAGAGATACCAGGTGTGCCATTTACTTCATCTCCATCACAAAGGTTAATGACCAAGGGTTTTTTAGGTTGACTTTTCTCCTTGATTTCATTAATGGTACTTGGAATATTATTGATGGTTATGGGCTGCCATTGCCATGGTGTATTAAGTTCGGAGAATACTTTTTCGTATTCTTTCAAACTTTGAGAGAAATCGTAGTAGTACTGAAGATTGGGATCTTCTGTTTCCAGGTGTGGTACGAGTACCCAAAGCGCATAGTCATCAAAAGCCTTCATGAACCAGTTTTGCTGTTTATACCTTTTGTAGGATTTGCTCCTGTATAAAATTCGTTAAACGATAGTGTTGTAGAATTTCATTGGAAAGATAGGCTGCTCCTTGAATTAACTGAAGGCATTCGGGTTTACCGCATTGACAAACAAAGGGTTGGTCCATTTTCCATTCGGTTGAGGGATAGAAGAAAGTGATTTCTTCGCCTGCTTCAATGGTATCTAATGCGATCAATTCCATGGTATCGGTATTGAAGAATGCATTCGGTTTGCAGCTATGATTAATATATTGAAGATGGCTGGGTTGCAACGTTATGTGCGTATGCTCACCAACCTGAACCGTTAGATAGTTGGGTGTTGAATGGGTTTCGCCGGCATAAAAGGGGCTGATAAGATCACCCGAATTAAACTTTATTGTTGCGTTCAATTGCTGTTGGCCTGTTGTTTTATTTTTTAGGACAACTGCGTAGGGAGCCGTGAAAACCACGTCTGTATTGAATTGTGAAAGATTGTTGTCTGCCATTTCTTAAGGATTAGTGTTAAAGTAATTTAAAGATAACTCTATAAGTTTATTGAAAGTG
>DGDD01000143.1 GCA_002385265.1 Chitinophagaceae bacterium UBA3961 | reverse complement strand
TGTTTCCAATCAGATTCCCAGCCATCTTTCAAAAAGATACCGGCCGCGAAAGTATGTCCACTTGGAGATGTCAAACCATTTGCGCTCAATTCTGCTTTCAATTCTGCCGGAGTCAATCCAAACCATTTTCCTTTGCCGTAAGCAAAGGTTTCTACTTCCTTAAAGCCTTTTGATGCAACAAGTTTCAGGGTTCCTTTGGGGTCTTTGAACATTTCATTGCGAAGTGTATAAAGCTGAACACCGATGGCGTGTTTCTTTTTGAAGAAATCAGAACCGTCTACCATGAAAGCTGCAGAAAGCAGAGAAGATTGCTTGATAAAATCACGACGTGATGGCATAGCAAAATGATTTAGTGTTGAAATTATTGGACGTGGAAATTACTAAATCCTTTGACGGTTAAAAAATATATTTCCAAGAACTAAAATGAACTGTGGATTTGACAATTAACTGTTTACAATTGCTTTTGAAAGAACCCTGGGATTTGATCAAGCATAAAAAAAACGCGATTTCTCGCGTTTCTTTAATTATTTTCATCTGGAAGCACTATTCATTCCATTTCTTTCAATAATGTTTTAAGAGCATCCACATGTTGACCGTACAATTTCCGTACGTACCATTTATTTAAAAAATAAACGCCGATTGTTAACAGTACTGCCGAGCCAAAAAGTATAGGATACACTTCACTTGTATGTGCTTCATGATTGGGGGTCTTATAAAAGGCGATGAGTCCGGCACTTATATAGGCTACAGGAGTCAATACGTTACCCAATATGAAATACAAACGAACGTATTGTTCGAGTAGCTTTACCTGATTTTCTAAATTGGACTTCACTTCACAAGCAACGCACTCCATCTTATGTAAAAGCTTGCTTTTCTTGTAGTAATAGAATCCAAATATGGCACCCAATGCAAAGAGCAAAATGGAAACGGTCCAATAAAGACCATCGTCTGATAAGAAATAATAGGCGGTAAAGCTCACGTACAAAACGAGAACCGCCATCAATTCCCAGAACAAATTGCGCTTGATTTTAGCAATGGGTCGCTTTGATTTACGCTGTAAAATCCGAGCTAAAGCAGCATCGTCTACTACTTTACTTTCGCCAAGCGACTGCCAACCTTGTTTTAATAGATCAAGACTCATAGGCCACTTCTTGAGTTAGTTTACGTAACTTTTCTTTAATTCGATTCATTTTTACCCGCAGGTTGTTTTGGTTGATACCCATAATCTCTTCCATCTCCTCGTAGCTCTTATCATCTAGGTATAACATTACAATTGCTTTTTCGATGGCTCCTAGTTGTTCTATGGCTTTATATAAAAACTGTATTTGTTGCTCTTTTTCTTTATCGGCCTGCTCGTCTTGAATATTCGCGGGTGCGAGTTCCGGATATACGATCGGTACGGCCCGCTGTGCTTTTCTTACGCCCGATATAGCAGTATTAAGTGCAATTCTATAAATCCAAGTTGTGAATTTGGAATCGCCCCTAAAGCCCGGATAGGCTTTCCAAATTTGAATAACAATTTCTTGGAACAAATCCTCACGGTCCTGTTCTTGGTCACAATACACATGACAAACCTTGTGCAGTAATGCCTGGTGTTGTTGAATTAGTTTTACAATTTCGTCTTGTTGTACCTTTGGCGGCAAACAAAATAGTTTTAGTGGTGTAGTATAAGTAGCGTTCAACGCAAAAATATTACAACAGGAATTAAATTAGTATGAAGAAGATTTATCATTTGGGCACTTGCAGCACCAACCAGCGCATTATCCAAGAAACCGGTATCACACCGCAAAAATTTGAGATGCAGGATATTAAGACAGAAAAGATCAGTCCGGAACAATTGGATCAAATGAAGGAAATGGCAGGCTCTTATGAGGCTCTTTTTAGCAGAAAAGCGCTCAAATACAAGGAATTAGGGTTGAAAGACAAGGCGCTAAGCGAAAAGGATTACCGCAAGTATATTTTGGAAGAGTATACCTTTCTTAAACGCCCGGTTGTTATTATTGGCAAAGAGATCTTTGTTGGTAACGACAAAAAAACGGTTGAGAAACTATCACTTGCTGTAAAATAAAAAGCGGATTGAATCATCAATCCGCCCTTCGTTTATAATGGTTTTCCAAATTACTTTCCTAGGGTTTTGGTAATCACATCAAGTAATCCGGATTCCGGCTTGTCTAGTGTGAGTTCCCAAAACATAATGCCTCCTAATTTCAGCTTTTTACAATATTCTGTTTTTGCTTTGATGGAAGTAGGGTCGTCGAATGTCATGAAGATTTTCTTCTCAGCGCTATAACGCCAAATGGCTTTTGAAACCGGATCTGTATAGGTTACATACCCATCTGCATCGGGATATTTTGAATACAAGATCTTATACGGTACGAAATCTAAAAACACACCGGATTGATATATGCCGTTTCTATCAGCTGAAACATTGGCCCAAGCACGAGCATAGAAAGCTGCACCCAGCACTATTTTTGATGCGGGTACTCCGGCTTTCATCAATAGCTTCACGCCATTATCTCCCGACTCTTTTTGGTCTTTATTCGAATACAGCGGTGTGTGATGACCGGTTACTCTGCTAAAACCGCTTACCAAATCATAACTCATGAGGTTAACGCGATCTACCAACGGCATTACCGCTTTCCAATCAATCGCCGAATCTACAAATGCCGTAAATCCACCTGCAGCAAAACTTATCTCGCGACCCTTTCCTATAGATTTACGCAATTTTCGAATGAGATCTGTAAAATTGTCTTTATCAGCAAGGCTTCTTGAGTGGCCCGGATAACCTTCAATAACGGGATATTCCCAATCTAGATCCAATCCATCGGCATTGTAATTATCCATGATTCGACGAACGCTGGCCACAAATTTTGCCCTGCTGGTATCACGGGAAAAAACCTCCGAACAAGGAGCACATCCACCCCATCCACCAAGCGCCACCATAACTTTAAGTTGAGGATTTTGCTTCTTTAGATCTGTAAGTGCTTTTAAAATCTGACGTTGGCGATCGCTTCCAAAGGCCAACGTATCTCCATTTAAATGCAAAAAGCTATAAATGATATGTGTAAGTGATTTTACGGAATAGGCATTGATTACTGTATCATTACCGGTATAATAAGCAATCACATCCGGTTTTTTGGTTTGAGCCGAAGATGGTGCAACAAATACCAATAAAAAAGCAAATGCCATTAGGCATTTAATACCCGCCATTCTGAAATTCATGTGATCTCTCTTTAAGTTTAGTTAATAAATACTTCATCAATAAAGGCCCATCCCTTCTCGCCCTTCCCGCTATGCCATTTGGGAAGTTTTGAAACAGGAACTGCTTTGAGTTTGATGCATTGCACCGTTTTTGGCTCAAAGCTCAAATAGAAAGGCACTACTTGAGGGGCTTCATATGCGGCAGGCTGTTTGGGTGCAATGGTTCCAATTAATTTTAGATCCTTTGGATTGGTGCCACCCCAAACTTCAATCTTTAGAGGAGGAAATATATAGCTACTAACGCTGCTCAATGTACTAACAGCGAGTTCTTTTATTGTCACAGGTTTGTTGAAAAAAGCAAGCGCCTCCATATCATTGTTTTGGTACCCCAACCACTGTCCACCCGCGAAATTATTCTCACCTTTTATTAGATCGAACAGTGCTTTTGGACCGGTAGAGCCATATTTGGGATCCGAGGGTAAGGTCAACACTACGCTATCGGGGCGATAGGTACTCTTATAAAAATACTGCGACACCAATGCGCTGCTATGCCAGCCCGGCTTGAACGCCCTCGCCTTAATAGCCATAGTACCTGTTATCATCTCCTTTTCATCATAAACCTTCGACTTCAAACTATCGGGCTCAGTTCCATCGGTAGTATATCTAATAACAGCTCCATTGATATAATGCTTCATCTTCAATAGCTGTGGCTCAATTATAGTGGTCTCTTCGTTTAAGATAACAGGAGAGGGAAGTTGCATTACCAATGTATCGTTCTTATACCCCAGTTCAACCAATAAGCCGGGATTCGATTTTTTTAATGCTGCTACTTGATCTTTTTCTAATCCCGTATTCCAAGCTACCAGGTTTTTTAAACTTTTCAAGGGAGCCACTGCATTTACTAAACCTGCATCTGTTTTAGTGCCCGTTAAACTGAGCATTTCCAGTTTCTTGAGTCCTTGCAATGCATTGATACCTGATGTAGTAACATTGGTAAAGTTCAAGTGCAATCGCTCCAAATTAGTGAAGCCTGCAATTACTTTTAAGTCTTCATCCGTAACCGGCATCTTATTCAAATCCAACTCCACAATTTGTTTACCAACAGGTTCCAATTCTTTCAACGCTGCTTGATTGTAGAAGGGTGCATTATAGAAGTGAACCAGTAAAGCCGGACTTTGCAATGCAATAGCAGTAATCACTCTATTACTATTGTTTAGTTTGGCAATTGTTCCTGCATCGGCCGGCGGGAAGGCATAGGTTTTAATAGAAGACTTGTCGAATTTACTTGCAGCTAATAATCGCAATGTATCTGTTTCAGGTAAGGCAGAAAGTTTCTGGGTAAAGGAAGCGCCTGAATTGATCCACGCACCCAAGAGCACCATCTCCTCGTCCGTTAGCGATGGCTTTCCCGGCGGCGGCATGTGTTTCTTATCCGTTTCAGGTAAATGAATTCGCTTCAACAAAAGACTGGCAGTAGGGTTGGCGCTGTCCCACAAGGCACCCGATTTGCCTCCCTTTAAAAGGTCTTCCATCGTTTCCATGATCAACTCGCCCTTGCTCTTCTTTGTATTATGACAGGTTACGCATTTTGCATCAAGTATGGGCTGAATTACATCGGCGAAAACCAAGGCCTGATCAAACGGTACTTCGGGCTTTTGCTTGTCAGACTGTAAAGGTGCAAACACAAAGTCCTCACCGTGCGTAATATTGGCCCCTAAATGAGCAACGATCACAACGATGACCACAAGCAATGGACTAAGGATCCACTTTAATTTAGGAAGAAGACTATTTGCATTCAGCTTATCACGAAATAAATACCAGCAAAGTGTAAGTGCAGACAAAATAATTCCAAACCACTTATGGCGAACCAAAGTATCTCCTTCATATCCGGGCTCTTGAGATAGAAACAAACCAAACAGGGACGTAAGTACAGTGAAAAAAGCAGTTAACAAAATGAGGGTATCGCTCAGTTCTTTTGAAATGATCTTTTTTGGCTCAAGGAAGAAATAAGTAATGACACTAAAAAAAATCAATACAATTGGAAAGTGCAGAATCATTGGATGCATTCTTCCAAATACTTGAATAAAGGCAGGCACTTGCAAACTGCTATCGAACAACACTAGAAAAAAAAGTAGCGCTGTAATTCCAATTAATAGTGTAAAAATGATGCTGCGCAATCGTGTCATACTTAATAAACATTTATTTCATCAATGAAAAACCATGCGTGCAAGCCCTTACCATCGTGCCATTCAGGTATTTTGGTAACAGCAGCAGCTACAACCTTTATTTTGGACCCGTATAAATTTCTTGGAAGTTTTATATCTATAAATTGACCCGTAGCACCGTTGTGCTGTTCCGTAGCATTGATATCAATACTTGTTTCCCAGGTTTCGATGCCATTCTTATCAATACTATAAATGGATACTGCTTTGGGTAAGAAAATCCAAGCGGCCTGATTTTCCAAAACATGTAAGCTTACCGTATGCACTTGGCGAGGTTGCACAAACTCAATTGTAAACGAAATCGAATCGCTGTCGAATCCTTTCCATGCCGAATCTTGATGTGAACCTGTTCCACTCTTTGCATCAAACAAAGAACTGCCCGTTCCGGGATATTTTGGATTGGTGGGCGAGGTTTCAATCGCTTTGATTGTGTAGCCGGTTTTTGCAAAAACCACACTTACAACTTTAGAAGGAATAAAGCCTTTTCCGGCCGATAATGCTTTTAGTTGTACTCGATCGCCGGCCAAATAAATATGTTTTCGTGCGCGTGGGGCCGTTAAACTAGGTTCAGACCCATCGGTTGTATAGTAGATCTGTGTTTGCGGTTGGTTGAATTCCAATCGAACTTTAGCCGACTTTTTGTAAAACAAAGAACTGTATCTCACAATTGGGGGTGCCAATTGAAAACTGTCTTGAGCTAAAACAGTATAAGAAGTCAACATTAAAAGAATAAAACACAAAAATCTCATTACGCAATCGGTCTTAATTTATAAGGATATACTTTCCCTGAATTCCATTGAGCTACATATAAGTTTTCATCATCATCCACGCATACATCATGCGGATAATCGAACACTTTTATGGTTTGATACATTTCTTGCAATTGATTGCTCTTATACGTGGGTTCACTTCCTGCAATGTTTGAAACCACTTTATTGTTCTTATCAAGAATGGTAACAAAACCCGACTGCTGCCAAAGCCTGCTCTGACTCTGTAGCACAGCTGCATACAAATAGTCACCTTTAATTACCGGCCTGCATACCCATGCACCCGGAAGTGCAATGGTGTCAATATAGGTGCCGTCCATTTCATAACGTTTGAATGCATTCTCTTCTCTCGATGTTACAATCAACACCGGATGTGAAGCATCACGCGCATCTATACACACACCGTGGGCATTTTTTACAAATGCAGCTCCTGATCCTCTTCCTCCAAAATGCCGGATATACTCTCCTTTTGAATTGTATTGTATGATAAAGTCCTTACCGTATCCATCTGCTACATATATATCACCATTCGGCGCAATGGCCGTTTCTGTTGGAATGTATTCTTCCTGTTTCGCATACATTCCTGTTTCTTTAGGATAATCCAGCGTCATTAAAACTCTTCCACTCAAGGTTGTTTTAACTACCTGATGACGATTGTTGTCGCAAATGAACAATACCTCCTCGCCATTTTCATCGAACAATGTTAAACCATGTGCGCCAGGATATTCAGAGCCCCAGCTGTCTAGCAGGTTGCCAGA
Organism: Chitinophagaceae bacterium UBA3961; assembly: GCA_002385265.1. GTDB lineage: Bacteria > Bacteroidota > Bacteroidia > Chitinophagales > Chitinophagaceae > Endoryza > Endoryza foliicola. The sequence goes on along the minus strand of DGDD01000143.1, from coordinate 22,235 downwards.
TTTATCATAGATGATCACGTTGTTCTTTGTTTCATTGGTCAGCAAAAAAATGCGACCCTTTTTGTCTTGAACCATTTCATGACAATCCTTTACGGGATTCTTCATGGCATCGGCCTTGCTCCATTTTGTGTCAATTTTGTAACGCTTGTTGCCGTATCCAAGAATGGTGTCTTGAGTTGGAAAGGCGTTTACCAATGGAGACATTGCTAACCCGGCACCGGTCAACAATGAGTTTTGAAGGAAAGTTCTTCTTTTCATATTAAGCAATAATGCCTTTAACGAGGTTACCGGATACATCGGTCAAGCGGTAACGACGTCCAAGATGTTTGTAGGTTAGTTCTTCGTGGTTCAATCCCATTAGGTGAAGAATTGTTGCGTGTAAATCGTGTACATGCACCGGATCTTTCACAATATTGTATCCGAAATCATCGGTTTCACCATATACAATTCCGGGCTTCACACCACCACCGGCCATCCAAATGGTAAAACAACGAGGATGGTGATCGCGTCCATAGTTTTCCTTTTCCAACTTACCTTGACAGTAGTTGGTTCTTCCAAACTCACCGCCCCATATCACCAAGGTTTCATCTAACAAGCCTCTTTGTTTTAAATCAGTAATCAATGCTGCCGATGCTTGATCCACATCCTGACATTGACCCTTCATTTGACCCGGTAAATTATCGTGCGCATCCCAACCTTGATGGTAGAGTTGTACAAATCGAACCCCGTTTTCTGAAAGCTTCCGAGCCAGCAAGCAATTGGCCGCAAAAGTGCCCGGCACCAAACAATCGGGACCGTACATTTTTACAATGCTCTCTGGTTCTTTGCTTAAGTCTGTAATATCAGGAACCGCTGTTTGCATGCGGTACGCCATTTCGTATTGTTGAATCTTGGTTGTGATTTCCGGATCGCCAAATTCATTATAAGAATCTTGGTTCAACTCCGATAATTTATCCAACATTTTTCTTCGATCCTCTTTGCTCACACTTTCGGGATCATTCAAATAAAGAACCGGATGATCGCCACTACTGAATTGAACACCTTGGTGCACTGAATCTAAGAAACCATTCGACCACAACTTAGAATATACTCCTTGACCATTACCCTTACCTCTTGATAACAACACGCAGAATGCCGGTAGATTTTTATTCTCACTTCCCAATCCATAACTCAACCAAGAACCCATACTAGGTCTGTTACCCACCTGAGCACCTGTTTGGAAGAAGGTCAAAGCTGGATCGTGATTGATGGCTTCTGTATACATACTCTTGATGATACAAAGTTCATCTACTACACTGGCCGTATGCGGCAATAATTCGCTTATCCAAGCACGTGATTGACCATACTGATCAAATTTAAAAGCTGATGGCGCCAAGGGGAATTTTGCCTGGTTGGCAGTCATACCGGTCAAGCGTTGTCCCATTCGAATGGAAGCCGGGAGGTCTTCTCCAAACATCTCAATCAGCTTAGGCTTATAATCAAACAAGTCTAATTGCGAAGGAGCACCGTTTTGGAAAAGATAAATGATGCGTTTTGCTTTCGGCGCAAAATGGGGCAAGCCTGCAACGAGCGCATCTTTTTCTTTTGATCCGAATAGATCGGGGATCATCAATGATCCCAAAGCCACACTTCCAACGCCCACTCCCAATCGCGACAAAAAGCGGCGACGGTTCATATTCAGATGGTGTTCCAAAAATTCTTTTGCCATAACTATGATTTTGTAATGGTTTCTTCCAAATTATAAATGGTAGTAATCGTTTTCATCAGAGCAGCTAATTTGTTCTGATCCAATTTCGGATCTTGCGGATATTCTCCGGCTTTTAAAGTAAGCGCTGCATTGAGTTTTTTAGAAGTGAATTGTTGAAGTTGATCTTGGTAATAAGAACTCAACACTTGCAATTCTTTTGAACTTGGCTTTCTACATACAATTCTTTCGAATGCATTTTCAACTGCTTTCTCTCCGTCTGTTCCACTGCCTATTATTTTCTGTGCTAGTACACGAGAGGCTTCCAAAACCGTAGGATCATTGAGCATCATCAAGGCTTGTAACGGTGTATTGGTCTTAGACCTCTTTACTTCGCATTGATCACGGTTGCTGGCATCAAATAAGATCATTGATGGCGGAGGCACTGTTAATTTGATGAAAGTGTACAATCCTCTTCTATACAAAGCATCTCCGTGATCTTGTCTATAACTTGCCAATGCACCGCGGCCTGAAGTAGCGGCTTCCCATAATCCTTTGGGTTGATAGGGCTTCACGCTCGGACCACCAATTTCTTTCACCAACATACCACTGGAAGAAAGTACAATGTCTCTCACCAATTCTGCTTTCACTCTTACGCGAGGCGCATGTGATAAGTAGATGTTCTCCGGATCTTTTTCTTGTTTTTCAGAAGTGGTTTTTGCCGACTGACGATAAGTGGCCGACATTAATATTTGCTTGATTAAATGTTTAACATCCCAGTTGTGTTCCATGAAATCTACCGCCAACCAATCGAGCAATGCGGGATGAGAAGGCAATTCACCTTGCATTCCAAAATCACCTACTGTTTTAACAATCCCTCTTCCGAACAATTCTTGCCAAATCTGATTCACAAATACTCTTGCTGTAAGCGGATTGTTCTTATCAACCGTCCATTCTGCTAAACCAAGTCGATTCGATGGAAATTTCTTTTGATCGAATTTCATCACGGCCGGTAAAGCTTGCGGTTGTACTTCTTGGTCGGGCAAATTGTAAACACCTCTTTTAAGAGTAAAGGTTTTTCTTACCGAATCTTTCAACTCGCCCATTACAGAAACGGTCAAGGCAGACGTATCTTTCCAATTAATGAATTTCAACAGGCTGTTTCGATCCTCTTGTGTAATTTTTATCAAAGGATTTTTAGCAGGTTTTGAAATGCTCACATCACCCTCATATCCTACTTCATACGTGTTATTGAAGAACGCGAGCATTTGATAATAATCCTTTTGACTAAAAGGATCATACTTGTGATCATGACATTGAGCACATTCAATCGTAAGTCCGAGTATGCCTTTACCAAATGTCTTTGTCTTGTCTAAAAGGTATTCAATTCTGTATTCCTCATCTATCACCCCGCCTTCTTCCGTATACTTATGGTTTCTAAAAAAGCCGGTAGCCAATTGCTGTTCTTTCGTTGCATTCGGCAACATATCTCCGGCAATTTGATAGGTGAGGAATTGATCGTAGTGCATGTTGCTGTTAAAAGCATGAATCACCCAATCGCGCCAAGGCCATTGTGTGCGAACATTGTCATCTTGATATCCGTAACTATCGGCATAACGAGCAAGGTCCATCCAATACACAGCCATTTTTTCACCGTATTGGGGTTGCGCCAACAATCGATCTACTTGTTTTTCGTATGCGTTGTCCGATTTATCGTTTACAAAAGCTTGCGTTTCTTCAGGAGTCGGTACAAGACCTGTAACATCTAGGCTAACACGCTTGAGTAATCGCTCTTTATCGGCTTCTTCGTTTGGCTCTAAACCTCTGCGATCGAGTTCTTGATAGATGAACTTATCGATGTCATTTTTTACCCAATCAGAAGAAACATCGGGAGGACTTGCTTTTTTAGGTTGGATAAAAGCCCAGTGTTTTTCGTATCGAGCACCTTGTTTGATCCACTTTTTAACCAATGCCACTTCATACTCGGTTAATGCACCTAAATGCGATTCAGGTGTCGGCATTTGATAGGTAGTGTCTTTTGAACTAACACGTAGGTAAACTTCCGATGCATCGGGGTCTCCGGGTTTTAACGCAAAAGCACCTTTTGTTTCCTTTAGAGGAGCGTATGCACTATCTGCAATATCGAGTCTAAGTCCCGCCTTGCGGTGGCCTGCGTCCGGACCATGACAAGCAAAGCATTTATCGGAGAAAATGGGTCTGATGTGGAAATTATAGCTTACCTGGTCGGGGAGTTCAGGACTGTTTCCGCTTGAGAAGCAAGAAGCCGCCAAAACCATTCCGGTAAAGCATGCAATAACGCCTAATTTTTTTGAGATCATAGTATAAAGCAATCAGGCAGAGAAGTTACGACGAAAAGCCCGTTCAGAGTGCACTTGTGGAGGTCGTTAAAGCAAAAAGGAACAATCGGTTGAGTAATACAGTTTTTTAAAAAGTTAGCTTCCTTTTTTTGCTAAGAAAACATTGGAAAATTTTCCTATGTGATAATCTGTTGTGCTATTAAAACAAGGGTCTCAAGTATTTCATTACATCCTAAATAATGAGCGATAGCACTATATAAAGGTGTAATCTTCTATCCAAGAGACACTTCCAACCGATATTTTGAGCGGGTCCCACTAGGTCCCTGAGCAGACCGCAGGTCTAGTCGAAGGGCCGACGTGGGGCACAGCGAAAAATATCGAATGCTAGATAAAAAATGCGGGGTCATTCCGAACGACTGAATTTGCAAAGCAAATGAAGGAGAGAGGAACCTCTGAAAACCACTTTCAGAGTTGCAACTAAGCATCTTTTTATCTTAAAACAAGGTTTAGAATTTATCGAAAATGCTAAATAGCAGAATGGTGAAAATCGACGATTTTAAAAGAAAAAAGGGTCATTTTGAGCCGAAATCGACCAAAAATGACCCCTTTTTGCGTATTTTTTGATTATTCTATGATTCTCAATTTTGCATAATTCAGCATGATCTTCTTCTCGCCATTGTGCTCAAATTTTACGGTGGCGATCGGATTGTGAGCAGCTCCCTCCATTTTCACTACTTCACCAAAACCAAATTTTTGATGCTCTACTCGCTCTCCAACTTTCAAATTGCTGGTATCACTTGCTACGAAATCGGCCGAAGGAGTGTGTTCCACCACTTTCGGTGCAGCGGGTTTCGGGGGCAAATAACTGGGTTGAGCCGGTGCCTGTTTTTTAGCCGGAGGAGGACCATATCTTCTTTCTGCATCCGAAGCTTCTCTTCTCGATCCACCGCTTCCCCATCCGCCTCCATTCATTCTATCAAAAGCAGAGGACTGATTGAAATTTGTGAATCCTTGATTCTTAATGCCGCCTCCCGCAAAGGAACGATCCAAATAATCTTCCGGAAGTTCGTCGATGAAACGACTCGGTTCGTTCTGAATCAAATTGCCAAAACGATAGCGCGAATTCGCATAACTGATCCAGAGTTTTTTCTTTGCACGCGTGATCACTACATAGAACAAGCGGCGTTCTTCTTCCAATTCTTCGCGCGTATTAATTGACATCGCACTCGGAAACAGTGTTTCTTCCAAACCACCTGCAAACACACAACTGAACTCAAGTCCTTTTGCGGCGTGAATGGTCATGAGTTTCACCGTATCTGAATCCGGATCTTTATCATCTGCATCGGTAAGCAGGGTTACTTGTTGTAAATAACCTCCCAAACTTTTATCAACCAATTCTCCGTCTTCATTATCGGGGCTTTCTGTCCATTCTTTGATACTGTTCAACAATTCCTGGATGTTCTCATAACGTTGAACGCCTTCTGCACTTTTATCGTTGAACATCTCTTTTACAATGCCGGTTTGTTTGCCAACATGAAAAGCTACTTCATAAGCATTGGCCTTGGTCAGCATGCTTTGAAAGCTCTTGATCATGGTAACAAAATTATCTATGGATTCAAGCGTGCCTGCTTTGTAGCCAAACATCGCAGCGTTTTCCAATACTTGCCACATGCTGATGTTTCGGTCGTTGGCATTCAATACCGCTCTGTCTACTGATGTTTTACCAATACCACGGGCCGGATAATTTACAATCCGCTTCAGCGCTTCCTCATCATTGGGGTTTACTACCAATCGCAGGTAAGCGATCATATCCTTGATCTCCTTTCTTTGATAGAAGCTGATACCACCGTAGATCGTATACGGAATGGCCATCCTTCTCAAAGCTTCTTCAAAAGCGCGGCTCTGAGCGTTTGTGCGATAGAGAATGGCAAAGTCGCGGTTCATGAAATGATTGCGCAACTTTTGTTCTTGAATGGTATCGGCTACAAACTTACCCTCATCGTTATCTGAATTGGTTCTTACCAATCGAATCTTTTCACCATCAGCATTGTCTGTCCAAAGGTCTTTAGGAATCTGTCCCTTATTGTTGCGAATCACTTCGTTCGCTACATTAATGATCGTTTTGGTACTTCTGTAATTCTGTTCCAACTTCACTACCTTCACATTGTCATAGTCTTGTTGAAACTGTAAGATGTTTTCAATGGTAGCACCACGGAAACTGTAGATACTCTGTGCATCATCGCCCACTACACATACATTCTCGTGCATGGCACCGAGAAGTTTAATGATCTCGTATTGTGCCGGGTTGGTATCTTGATACTCGTCAATTAGAATGTATTTGAACTTGCGTTGGTATTTGGACAAGGCTTCCGGACTCGTCTTCAGTAATTCATAAAACTTCAATAATAAATCATCAAAGTCCATTGCACCGTTTTTGAAACAGCGCTTTATATAGGCGTCATAGATCTGGGCAATAGCGGGACGATTGGCGCGCATGTCTTCTTGCTGGATATGATAATCTGCAGCATATTGCGCAGCACTTACCAAAGCGTTCTTGGCTGAAGAAATGCGGTTGTAAACGGTTGCGGGTTTGTAGTGTTTGTCGTCTAAATTCATTTCATTCACCACTGTTTTCACTACGCTTTTCGCATCGTCGGTATCATAGATCGTGAAATGATTGGGATACCCAATCTTGTCGGCTTCGGAACGAAGAATTCGCGCGAACACACTGTGAAAAGTTCCGATGTATAAATTTCTAGCTTCGCCATTGCCGAGGATGCGCTCCACGCGCTCCTTCATTTCTTTGGCGGCTTTGTTTGTAAATGTTAGGGCAAGAATATTGAAGGCATCTACTCCGTTCGCCATCAGATGGGCGATTCGGGTGGTCAATACTTTGGTCTTTCCACTTCCTGCACCTGCTACGATCATGATCGGACCGTTTATATGGGTCACGGCTTCTCGTTGGCGCTCATTCAAATCATTCAAATACGATTGCATGGTTGCAAATTACATCGTTTGCCGCTGCCAACAGCATTTTAGAGTGGGATGTTTTTGGGAAAAAGTGGTAAACAGGAAACGAGGATGAGAGGAACGAGGAGACGAGGAAGGGGAGAGAAGACTGAAGTTTAAATCTTCATTTCACCAAAGACACCATGTAGTTCAAGTTTTGAGTTATTGAGTTCTGTGTGGTAGGTTTTAGGCTTTTTTGACCACAGATTCCACAAATTAATACAGATTCCCACAGATTAGCCCCTGATATTCAATCAACCTGACTGCGATCAGGATTTACAGGATTAAAGGATTGACAGGATAGTTGCCGCAACTCTTGTTTTCCGGCTTTTCATTTTTGCACCGCAACGGCGCAGCGAGCGCAGCGGTTTCGCAGCGTCCCTCTTCCTTCTTTGTATTTCATTCCCACATTATCAAATAATCACACTCTCAAATCATCCTCCTCCTCGTTCCTCGCCTCCTCGTCTCCTCGTCTCCTCAATTCCCTATCTTTGATCCATGAAATTAACTGCCGGACAATACCATCAGCTCGCTATTCAACGCATCAATGCCTCCGGCGCATTTTTAGATGATGGCGATAAAGGCCTTTTACTTCCCGGAAAATTCATTCCCAAAGACGCCAAAGTGGGTGATGTGCTCGAGGTTTTTGTTTACCATGATTCTGAGGATCGTTTGATTGCAACAACCACTAAGCCCAAAGCCGTATTAGGCGATATCGCCAATTTGAAAGTAGTTTCTACTACCAACCAAGGGGCATTTTTGGATTGGGGATTGATGAAAGATCTCTTTGTTCCGCGGAGCAAACAACGCACGGGAATGCGCGTGGGTGGTTATTATATCGTAAAAATCTATACCGACGAGCAGACCGGTAGAGTAGTGGCTTCAGAAAAAATTGAACCCTTTCTTTCCAATGAAACGCTTACTGTAAAGGAAAAGGAAATCGTAGACCTACTGGTGTATCGAACTACCAATCTTGGTTATGAAGTAATCATCAACAATCAACACATTGGATTGGTCTACTTCAATGAGGTATTCCAAAAATTGGCCTTGGGTGATACTTTAAAAGGGACCATTAAAACCATTCGCCCGGATAACAAAATCGACGTTTCAATAGGTCAAACCGGATACAAGAAAGTAGTAAACGAAGAAACCAAGATCCTTGACTTACTAAGAGAACACAACGGATACCTGCCCTTTCACGACAAGTCGGACCCGGAAGAAGTATATGAGTTTTTTGGAATGAGTAAGAAAACCTTCAAAATGACTCTTGGAAAGCTTTATAAAGAACGCAAAATTGAGTTTACCCAAACCGGCATAAAACTGTTAGACAAAGATTAGGAGATTTTTGAGTTATTTGACCAATTTTACCCTATTTCCGACCAAAATCACCCAAATTCTGACCGAATTTGCCCAAAAACATACTTTTTTCAAATACCTGCTTATGCTCAAAAAGACATTATTGTTAGCTGCTTTTGTTGGAGCTTTTTCCTTTTCAAAGGCGCAAGTCAATCTTTCCGCTACAGAATCAGCTCTATTGGCAAAAGTGGAGGCTTCTATGCCCGAAACTTGGAAATTATTGGAGGAATCGGTGAATATCAACAGCGGTACTTTCAATATAGCAGGTGTCAAAAAAGTAGGAGAAATGTATGCAAAAGAGCTAAAAAAGCTCGGTTTTACGGTAGAATGGGTGAATTTACCTGATTCTTTGAAAAGAGCGGGTCATTTGGTTGCGTATCGTAAAGGTGGTAAAGGAAAGAAAATTTTCGTAATAGGGCATTTGGATACCGTGTTTGAACCGGACATGCCTTTTACTCCGTTTACCAAATTAAACGATAGTACGGCAACGGGTCAAGGTGTCAATGATATGAAGGGAGGAGACGTGGTCATCATCGCTGCTTTGAAAGCGCTTGAACAACAGGGACTCTTAAAAGATGCGAACATTACTGTATACATGACCGGCGACGAAGAAAATGCAGGCGATCCGCACGAAGTAAGCAGAAAAGACTTTATTGAGCGCGCCAAACAACACGATATTGCACTGGCATTCGAAACGGCCACCTCTTTTAATATTATAACAACAGCACGCCGCGGGGCGAGTGGCTGGCAATTGGAAGTAGAAGCAAGCCAGGGTCATTCATCCGGAGTCTTTGGTTCGGGTGGATATGGTTCTATTTATGAGGCAAGCAGAATTATCAATAGCTTCAGAGAACGCCTTTCGGGTATCCAATACTTGACATTTAACCCGGGACTCATTATTGGCGGATCGGAGGTAAATTACAATGAATCGAAGCAAAATGGGCTTGTTTCGGGCAAAACCAACATCATTTCGCCCAAAACGGTGGTAATTGGAGATCTTCGGTTTATATCGGAACAACAGAAAAATTCTGCTCGAGATAGCATGCGTGCCATCGTTGTCAATAACCTACCCGGCACAAAAGCTTATATCAGATTTTCCGATGGAATTCCTGCCATGCCCCCAACTCAAGGCAACTTATTGCTCGCAGAAAAGCTGAGTGAAGTAAGTCAGGCAATGGGGTTGGGACCAGTATCTCCCGGCAATCCCGGTTTGAGAGGAGCAGGAGACATTTCCTATGTTGCGGAATATCTGAATTGTTTGGATGGATTGGGTGCTTCCGGTAGAGGAGCGCATGCACCGGGTGAAACCATTAAGTTGAATGAATATCCATTTTTAATTAAAAGAGCGGCTGTTTTGATAAGTAGATTGATAGCAAATTAATATTAGTTGCATTTTGTAGAAAAGGGTCGATTTCGAGTGAAATTGGCCCTTTTTTGATTGATTTCTCTTGTTTTTGAGGTTTTTTTGACCACAGATAACGCGGATTAGAACAGATAGACACAGATTAGCGGTTGTGTGTTTGATTAGACTAATTGAATTTCGGCCTTTAATCTGTGTTAATTTGCATTTATAATCCTGCAAATCTGTGGTCAAAAAAGCCTAACTCCTAAAGCCTAATAACCTAACCCCCTGCTTCTCATCCTTAATCTTCAATTAACCATTCATTAACGAGCGCTTAACACACGTGAACAAGTTTTGCAGTTCAAAACTCTGCAAATGAAAAAATATGTACTCTCTTTAGTTGCTTTAGCATTATTGGCTACTGCTTGTAAAAAAGGTGATCCGATTGACCACCCTCATTTTTCGAATGAAGACGCTGCTACTTTCAGTGAAATCGGCTCAATAAAAGTTGGAGAATTGGGCGCCGCCGAGATCACAGCATTTGATCCGGAAACAAACCGTCTTTTCGTTGTCACCAACAGCGGCTCTAGCCGAATCGACATTCTAGATCTTTCAAACCCGGCTCTTCCCGTATTAATCGGGAACATTAGCATTACTCCTTATGGTGGTGGTGTAAACAGCGTTTCTGTGAGCGATGGTAAATTGGCTGCAGCGGTGGAAGGTTTTGTAAAGACCGATCCGGGTAAAGTAGTTGTGTTTAGAACGAAGGACTATAAACTGATTAAGGAAATTCCGGTGGGAGCCCTACCCGATATGGTTACCTATTCTCCCGACGGAGAGTTCATCTTAACTGCTAATGAAGGTGAGCCAAATGACTCTTATACCATTGATCCGGTTGGTTCTGTTTCCATTATTGAAGTGAAAAGAAACTACGCAGTACAAACCATCGGTTTTGAGGCATTTTCGGGCAAAAAAGACGAATTATTGGCAAAAGGACTCCGAATTTATGGTCCAAATGCCAGTTTTATGCAAGATATCGAACCTGAGTATGTAGCCATTTCTCAGGATTCCAGAACAGCCTGGGTAACCTTACAAGAGAACAACGGTATCGCAAAAATTGACATTAAGAGCAGAAAAGTCACCAATATCTTCCCTCTAGGCTTCAAATCCTTCAATTTAGCTGAAAATGCGATCGATCCCAGTGATCGTGATGGAGGAATCAATTTCAATGCTTGGCCTGTAAAAGCTAGCTACCTTCCTGATGGAATCGGCGTTTTTGAATTATGGGGTAAGCCCTATGTATTTACGGCGAACGAAGGCGATGCACGTGAATATGCCGGTTTTGTAGAAAACAAGCGTGTGAAAGATATCGTATTAAATCCGGCTGTTTTCACAGACGCAACCCTGAGAACAGATGCCAAACTAGGCAGACTTAACATTACCACCACCTTGGGTAATACAGATGGCGATGCTAAAAACTTCGAAGAATTGTATACCGGCGGCGCTCGCTCTTTCAGTGTTTGGAATGGAAATACCGGTGCCTTGCTTTTTGACAGCAAAAATGAGTTGGATAAATCTTGCGCAGCTCTTGGTTACTACGACGATGCTCGCAGTGATGACAAAGGTGTAGAACCGGAAGGTATGACCTTAGGCTGGGTTGGAAAACGTCCGATCGCATTTGTTGGAATGGAACGTGCCGATGCGGTTGCTATCTATGATATCAGTCAGCCTACAAGTCCTGTATTGATCAAAATATTGAAAACCGGCGATGCTCCTGAGGGCGTAACTTTTGTTCCGGCCTGCGATAGTCCAACCAAGAAAAGTCTGTTGATTGTGAGCAGTGAAAACGACGGAGTAGTAAAAGTGTATTCTGTAGAATAAGGGCAAAAACGACTAAATTTTGTCAAAGAAGGGCCGATTTCGAGTGAAATTGGCCCTTTTTTTATTGTTTTCGGGTTTTTTTTGACCACAGATTCAAAAGATTATAAATGCAAATTAACACAGATTGGAGGCTGAAATTCAACTAGTCTAATCAAACACAGAACCGCTAATCTGTGTCTATCTGTTCTAATCCGCGTTATCTGTGGTCAAAAAAAGCCTAACACCTAAGGCCTAACGCCTAACTACCTTTTCAACAATTTCATCCCAATTTCCCTTCCCTGCCCCTGAAACATCGCCAAATTGATCCAAAAAAAGGCAAATTGTTCCATTAACTCGAATTTATCGTTGCCGCCAATATCATAACAAGCAGCAAAGCCGGCATCGAGTGCGAGATGTTGAGCGACAGCTTTTCCGGACTTGCTATCTCCGGCAACAAAGAGGTCCAATGATTGATCTCCGTACACCGGATTTTGCATGTTATTGAAACCTGTGGTATTGAAGCATTTTACCACATCGCGGGTGGCGGTGTTATCGAGAATTGCCTGAGCCGTATTTGAATATCCTTGGGGACCGCGGTTCATTACGATGTTCATGGAGTCGATAATGATTTTGCCGCTGGTATCTCCGAGGCTTCTAGCCACTTCAACCGCCATAGGCGCCGGCGTGGCCAATAACACAATTGTTGCTTTTTGAACCGCCTCTTGGATCGACAAAACAGCAGTATTGGGATTGTTCAAGAGTTGTTGTCCTTTAAAGGAAGCCAAGTCACGAACACCCAATAGAATGGTGTGTCCTTTTCGAGCCCATTGAGTGGCGAGCGCTCCGCCAACATTTCCTGTACCTATAATGGCAATAGTCATAATCTTTTATTTGTGTTCTTTAAGTTAGTACAAAAAGCCGCTCTCGGCTACTGCTTTTTTGGGTAGAGCTGCTTCACCCAGCATTTCTTTTAGATTTCTTTCAATGGGATTGCAGATGGCAGTTAATGGGATTACAAGGAGAAGGCTTTATCACCCGCAAAGTATACCCCGTAGTTCCCCCGAAAGTAGAGTACACCATCACAGACCGTGGCCTCCGTGCGGTGGAGATCATCAAAATTATTAGGGGTTATGGAGTGGAGTTGATGAAGGAGTTTGGGGTGGAGGAGGGTTGACATATTCATATAGCTCAATCCCACAAACCAGCGCTTTCAAATTGCAATGTCTTCTTTTCGCATTTTGGGCATATATAGAAAAATCGGGCACCGTCTAGATCGGAATCGTCATGTTGTTTTATGTACCTGCCTCTGCTATTAAAAGGGCCCAATTGTGGATCGCTTCCATAAATCTTAAACCGTTCCGGGTCTAATTTCGTGGGCTTGGGGGGATTGCTAATACCAAGAACCTCCGTGTCGAACTCAGTAGGTTCGCTGTAAATAGTCTTCGATATCAGAGACCTTTTCTTACTGTCTAGAATTATTTCAGAAGCCCCGGTATCGAGAAGCATTCCTACTCCATGCATCAGCATTTTTGACTGATATTCACAGGACTTGCATTTCGCTTGATAGATATGGCCCATAGCATGAAATTTCATTTAGTCAAAAGACTATTTCGTGTGCACCACTACCTTACGTTATGTTTATTATGATACTTGTCTTCTCGCTCACCCTATACACATTTACTTTCTAAATCAGAAAATAATAAATGATGTCCTTTGTGCTGACTTAGTAAATTTTTCTGCAAAGACTTTGATTCTTCTAGACTATCTATAGTATGGTTTACTTCATTACGATTAACTCGTCCTTTTGCAAAAATCTCAAAAAATGTAGCCAACGTTTCGGATTTAGCGTTCATGCAAGATTTCAGGACATAAAACCGCCAACCCGGCACTAAATTTTATTTAAAGAACTGCAATTAAATTTAAGCACTTCACCCCGCATGACGTCAAACCCATATAACCGCCTCGTGCTTCTTTTCTGTCGTGTTGTTGTCTGTCCATTTCGTGTCGTATTGGTGCGTTGGCTTGGTGGCTCTTTATTTTTTCATTTGTCCAATCTTAGGAACTATTGTTATTAGAAATCTTTGGTTTGCATCGCCAATGTCAGGCTGCGTCCTTGGAATACCTTTCTCACCACTGCCAGCAACAATTATTTCACAGTTCTTCAATTCGTCAAGTCCAAGATTGTTTTGCTCCCAAAACTTAATTAGCGATTGAGCCCTGTGATAGCTTAGGTCGTCATTTCCAGCCCAATTGTCTTTTGATGCTTGACCCTCGACTACAATTAGATATTTGATATTTTCCTCCTCTGGATATTTTAAAATGAGTTGTTTAATTACGTTACCGGCTTTAAGCAAGTCAGCTCGTTTGTCAGGCACAATTTTAGAGATGTCATAACTACCTTTTGGAAACAAAAACTGCATATTTAAAATGTGTTTTTTGTTCTCTGCGTCATACTTAAAATATGCCGTGTCGATATTGTTGACTGTTTTTTCGATTTCCTTAATTCGGTCAAGTTCCCTGCCTTTTTCTCCAAGTTCTCCAATCATCTTATTTTGCATGGTATAAACCAAAACAAAGAGAACAAGCATGACAAAAAACAAACTTGTCATTAAGTCTGAATAGCTTAACCAAAAGAAGTCTCTTTTTTTCTCGTTTGATTTAGCCATCTTATTTCTCTATTGGGATTTCTATTTTGCTTAAGGTTTTTTTCAAGTCAATAATAGCTTCAATTAGAGCCTTATTAGTTTCAATTGATTGCTTTTGCGAATCCTTGAAATCATTTCGCATGTCAACGATTTGATTTTTCAAAACATTGAATTCATCCTTTTGGATGGATGAGTTTTCTACAAAAACTTTAATGGCATTTTGTATTTCATTAATTCCTGTGAAAAAGTTGTTGTTACTGCCAATAAAGGATTGAATTTGCTCAGTAGAAGTTTTAAAGTAACTATTGAGTTCCTTGTAAACCTCTTTGATATCTTGATTAAGTTCATCAACTTGGGTCCGCCAAACTTCTCTGTGGTCGTTTATAGTAGGGAAGTGTTTTTCTAAAGAATCTTTGAATTGCTTCTGTAATTCAATAGTGGCAACACTATTATTGCTTATTGCTTTAAGATTTAAATTGAAGTCCTTAAACTGTTCAATGATTACATTCATGTCATGGGCAACTTTCTCTGTTTTGTCAACATAACCATTTAGGCCCTTTTGATACGCTTGAAATTTTTCTAAGTGCTCTGCTGATCCTTTAAGGTCCGCAAACACTTCTGCAATTTTGGTTGCAGTCCTGGTTAGACTTAACTTGTTTATTTCTTCAAGAACAGTCTGTTGCTTTTGTAAATTTTCATTGAGAAGATGACCTGAATCTTTGTAGTCATCCATGTTCTCACCAAATTTGATAATAAAATGATTTAAAACATCTTTAAAACTTCCAAGAGATTTGGAAACGCCAATATTCAAAAATGGTAGTAGTTCTCTTTGTAAAAAATCGTAATAATGGTTTTTGTCTGTATCATTTTTGTAGGCCGCTGGCTTGTAAACCAAAGCTGAATTAATCACAGTAAAAGCTAATCCTACCAAACTTGCAAACATTGCGGCAATAACCCCATTCAGTAACTGGGCAATACTATCAGATGAAATTGTCGTAGTAGTTCCTTCAGTTGTAGCGGAGAAATCAATCCCCCACAAACCAATAATAATTCCAACAAAGGTTCCTCCCAATCCGATATATAAAGGAACATTTATAAGGTTGCCAATTTCATTGTCAACCTTTTCAAGATGCCTTTCGCAAGTGTCTTTTAAAATCCCAAAGTCTGCTGATGCTCCTTTGTTTTTGCACAAATAGGCATTAGTGGATTTAATTATCTCTGAAAAGTGTGAATGATTCGCTTTTGTTGAATTAGGAATAACTAAAAGCTCGACTTGATCCGCATCTTCTGATTCCTCAATTATTTGGACATAATTTGGGAGTGAATCCAAGTATTTATCAAATTGGTCAGATTCACTTAGAACTGCTTTTGTTATAAAGAATTTTTCGATTTGTATTTCTTTAAACGAACTTGGAAAAAACCGCTGATACGACTTTATTTTAAAGAAGACGTTGAAAAATACTAATATTTGTAATCCGACAAGGGCTAAAATGAATATAATCTCAAATGTCATGTTCTCTGCTTTTAAAATAGGGTTGTTTGATTGTCGTCCTTTTTGTTTTGAGTTTTTTTAGTTCTCGGTTTAGTTGCTTTCTTTTTAGACTTTTCCTCGACTGGATTCAGTTTCCTTTGTTCAAGTTCTTTATACAAGTCGGTTGCCATTGGATAATTACCCTCAACGTATGCCTTCACGAGAAAGGCGTGTGAAAGCGGTTTTTTCGGGTTTAAAACATCGCAATTAGTTTCATAGTCAAGTAAAACAATATCCTCTTTTTTTGATGCTTCTTTAAGTCGCTCAATTATTTCTGAAACCTTGTTTTCTAATACCCATAAATAACTCGGAAGATAAATCTGTATTCTAGCATCAATATAATTCAGCAAGTCGGTGCCATTTACGCCTTTACGATGCCCTAAAGGTTTTCCATATTTTCTGACAGTTCTTTTTATGTCTTTCATTGTGTCATTAGAGAACATCGCTTCGTCAATATCAGCACTTTCAAAAACTTTTAAAGCCTGCCAAATCCCCTCAACAGATTTGGCTTTGCGGTTTTCTGAAAAAGGGATAGGAATATTTCCGTGGGGATAAAACGGACTCAATTTAACTAAGCCAGTTGTTGCTTTTGAGGTAACATCAACGATTTTGGCATTGGGGTATTTTGCCAACAACGCTTTTTCCTTCTTCTTTTTATTCTCGATGTATATCATTAGGCAAGACTTTCAATATTTTTAATATATTCTATCGGAATCCAAGTTTTTACGAGGACTTCCGCTTGGTTATATGGTTTTTCGTTGTCCAATAAATTGTAGTGCCTTACTCGTTCAGCTTTCTTTAAAATGTCAAACCTAATATTTGACAAATGCTGTACTTCTTTGCCAATTATAGGAGTGTAAGAAGAAAATGCCGCAGCATTTTTGTCTGAAAACTCAGTATGCTCAAAATAGGCTATCTCAATATCTATATCAAGCCAAACTGGTCTTGAAATCCTCCCGTCTCTTTGAGCAATAAATAACATCGGATGTTCTTTATTAAATGCAGCTCTTACAAAATCTTTTTTACCATTAATTGTATCGTTTTGGCGTGAACCTAAGCTACCACCAGGCATTGGGATTTCTATTCTGTTTAAATCACAATAATACCAAGAAAATAAACCTCCATTTTCCTTAATAGATTTAAGATTTGACCTATCAGTAAAATGATAAAATCCCGCAATACCATTGTCTTGTAGGATTCTTTGAAAATCTCTCCAATTGAATTTTTTTGTTAATAGTGCTTTTAGCTTATTTTCCTTTTCTGTTTTTTTTGCTTCTTCGATTTTTCTTATTTCCTCGGCTTCTTCCCTTGCAATCCTTTGTTGTTCTAATTTCTTTTCTTGTTCAATTCGCAGTCTTTCGGCTTCTTCTTGTTGTTGTCTAAGAAGTTCTGCTTGTCGTTTCTTGAAAACTTCTAGTTCCTTTTCTTTGAGTTTTTCTACTGCTCTTGAAAGCCGTTCAATACCTTTTTTATAGTCCGGTTTAATTGACTTCGAAAGTCTATTTATAAGTAGTTTGGCGTCATCAAGTTTATTTTGTTCTATCAGCGAATCAAGATGATTGAGTTCTTTTTTAATGTTGCTTTCATATATTTTATTTTGCCTTTTCTTTTCTTGCTCTTTGGTTTTATGACGTCTAAGGGCAGATTTTTCAGATAATAATCTTTCGAGTTGTTTGAAATCTTTGTCAAACGCAGAAACAGTGAAATCCGATAATTCAACTTTGTCATTCACTTTGTTCTTGCCGAGAAGTGAAAACAGTTTATTTATTCGTTCGTCAAATGACGAAGTGTCTGGATTGAAAACTTCTTTAACACTTGATTTCTGTAGCTCAAGTAGAGTCAAGTTTGATTGATGACGCTTGATTTCATTTTCAAGTTCATGCAGGTCGTATAATTTCTTTCTTTTCTTCGTTGGTTTTGTTTCTGATAGAATTTCAGGCTCGTTTTCTATTGCATCTACAATTTGTTCAGCAGTTACAAAATCAATCAGAGGTTGGAGAATTTCCTTTCTTTCTTCGTCATTAGTAGCACTTGACGCTTTTGTAAGTATTTCTTCTTTGTCTATTCCTTTCTCAATAGTTGCCTTAGCGTCTTGATACACTTTTACATCAGACTTTTTCTTCTTGCCTACAAAGAAGATTTTAATAGTTGTCCATATTTTTTTGAAAAACTTCATTATTCAGGTCGTGTGTTGGGGCAAACGCAAATGTGGTGCAATTGTGTGTCTGCTTTTGGGTAGCGTCGCACCTCTTTTGATTTTGCTGAAGCGTTGGCTTGTCTGTTCATTTTTCCTGTCGTTTTATTGTTGCACTGTCGTCTTTTTGCATTACCGGTACCACGTAAATATACGAAACACTAATCAAATAAATAAACTCTCAATCTGTTGTATTCCATATAGTTAGTGTTATACATTTACTATATACAATTAGCACAATCCACCAATCTCCCTCCCCTAATTCTTCATCACCGCCGTCCTCTCACTCACTCCGTTCTCATTCACACTCTCGATCTGAAAATAATAGGTGAGGTCTTTGTCCATGTATTTGATGTAGTTTTCGTTGGAACTGTGCACCATGATGCAACTGTACATATTATTGGGAGCAATGCCGTAATAGATGTTGTATGCATAGGCGTTGCTTACCGGGCTCCAACGAACCCAAGCGCTTCTTCGATTCTACTAGGTAATCTATATTTTGTTTGATTTACCATTTAGTTTTTTAATCGTCCTATTGCAAAAACCTTGAAAACAGTTCTAGGCAACGTTCAGGTTTTTGCGAAGTCGGGGAATTCACTGATTTACTAGCCCGGTATAAAAGCTCATTTGAAAATATGGTGTTGAAGTTATGAACTAAAACTGAAATTTGAACGTTGAGCCCGACCCACAGCTGATGCTTGCACATAGCTGATGTAACAATGTCCACCCTGCTTTTGCAAACACTTTTGTTGGCAGCACACCATATTTATAACTTCAATTTTTCACATAGAAATAACTTCGTAAATGAGCCGTTCCGTAATATTCAACTTTTAGTATCGGAAAGTAATACCCTACTCCACTGCTAATAAGATTATCGGGGTAAAGTTTTAGCATCTTGCTTATCTACGCAGATCTGTCAATCATTACTAGAAATTTAGAATACTCTCTGGTTAGAAAAAACCGTGTCTTTCAATGGCACTATTAAACTTGAATTCAAAAGCCGAAGTATAGGAGTATATTCACTGTCAGTAAATTTATTAACGTTGGTATTGTAAAACAAATTTGTGCTTTTTTAGGAAATGCTGTCGAATTGCTTTTTTGTTATAATAATTGTAGGGTCCCAATTTATTCAGTAATCAGATACTCGTGCTAGGGTACGTTTGTTTCTTAGCTACCCATATGACATAAGGCTTAGAGAAATTAGAATTGTAAAAAGTGAATACTTTCGCTTCCGTCAGCCTGCATTTTTGGCAATACCCATTTTTTACGTTCGCCATTTTTCTCGGTTAACTTTAATGTGGATATGTGTAGAACTGCAGAGTGTTGCCTGTGCGTTGACAAAAGACGGGCTCTTATGCAAGGTTGGCTTCTGTGTGTCAGCTTTATGTACCTTTCAAATGTGTCTGACTTGGTGCGTTGGCTAAGTTTTAATGATGTCCATTAATTCCTCAAACGATGATATGCCATGAATTTCTTTGGTGTCGACCCAATCAATACCGTTATTAGGAATGTAACTTATAATTCCTGTTTTAAAATTATGCTGTTCATTAAATTGTTGTAAGTCTATAAGCCAATTCATTGGAAGCTTTTTTAGCCGTAATATTTCTTGGAAATCATTTGAAAGCTTATTTATGCTATTTCCTTTTTGTACCAACAATAGCAGTCCAATGTCTATGGTTTTTGCTACTTGCAAATAACCTGCAAGCTGTGAATAATCTTTAAGGCTTAACTGGGGTAAATATTTTGCTTCAATTAATATTAGTCTTGCTTTATTGTTTTCACAAACAGCAAAAACTATATCGACCTTTAATTTAGGAATGTATGAATTTTCTGGCTTAATAGTAATTCCCGATTGAAGTTCTAAGTCCTTAACCAGTGTATCTAAAGTGTTGTTGCACGAGTAGTAAACTTTAAAATCACCATATAAGTATGAACTTAAATACCGAATAAACTTTTTTGAAAATTCTTCGTAATAACTAATTTCATTCATCCTATTGAATATTTACATTTAATCCTTTTACTGTAATTTTCCTTTTAATCATTTCTTGGTTTAGCTTGTTTGAAACAGAAGAACAAATAAAAGCTCTTTGATTGGTAGTATTCACTACCAATAATGGGCTATTGAAGCCACTTCCAATAGTTGAAACTAAAACAATATTTTCAGAACAACTGTTCAAAATCTTACTCATTGAGCCCATATGCCTTTTACCATTCAAAGAAGTAGCAAATAAGTAGGCGATGCCTTGGTCTAATCCAGCAAAGTCAACAAATGTTTCATCTTCAAGCAGCTTGCTTATTTTAGTTTTTTTCTTTGATATTTCTTTGTCAGGAAAATATGTTGATTGAATTTTCTCGAATGCTTTTTGCAATTCTTTTTTCGAACCTTTTGATAGTCGAGGAAAGAAATTTATTAGACTGTTTTTCTGTTTAATTAGTTTATCGATTTCGTCTTTTGGTGCATGAGGACAATTTAAAACTGCACAAAAATGATGATAATGGAAAAATATTTTATTTCTTACTTCGATGGGAAGTTCAGACGAATTTTGGTCGCTATGAACTGTTATTGGGCTCGGCTTACGTAATTTTCTTAGATAACATGGAATCTGTTCTTCTTTCTTCTGCTTCTTTTCAATTGTAGTTACATCAATTGATTTTGCCTTCAGCGCAAAAGAATGTTGCGCTAAAAAGGATTTCACAAGAAACCTAATCTTAAACCCTTTCTTCCATCCCTTGTAGTCTGGGTCAGACGCTGCATGTTGATTTGGATGATTATATAAAATTTGGTCAGTAATAGAGCCTAAATCAGTAAGCCATGAACATAATTGAACAACGAATTTGAAATTCTTTGTACTGCCAGGAATTTCGACTGATACAACAGGTGCATCATCAGTAAAACGCCTGTGAGAAAGCGTAAGACTTGCCCTTGTGTCGAAGACGCCTGAGAGAAAACTTTCAACACTTATTCCTGTAAGTTTAGTTTTTGCAATTGCTAAGTCAACAGTTGATAATAAAAAGCCGCCGATAGGTAAATTTAGGGCTTGTAAATCCTTTATCAATGGTGAAATATCTGCACCCTCAATTGGTGTAATTAACCACCGACTATTACCAATTTCGTAGGTAACATCAAAATTGTAAGTAGTATTAAAACGTTGGCGTATATTGGTAAGAATGTCACTCGCAATGATATTCATTCGCATAGGGTCCATCCCCCATTTTTTAAAGGGAAGGTCAATAACAAAAGTATTTGTGTCAACTTTACCACCACCAACTAAAAGCCCTAATAAATATGCTTTAATGTGATTGAAATTACCCATTGTCTATGTGCTTGGTTAAGGCTTTTGCAATTACCCAACCAAATATTGGAGGAACTGCATTTCCGATTACTTTATAAGCGTCAGCAATAGTTTTGAAAGGAAAAGTAAAATCGTCTGGGAACGATTGTATTCTCGCAACTTCCCTAATTGTAAAACGCCTATTTTCAAAAGGGTGGGTAATGCCACAATTTTCTGGTTGAGCTGAAGCTGTGATTGTTCCGTTTATTTCACCAAGAGCAAATCTTCTGTAGAAATTAGGGGCTCTGTATTTTTGTGGATTGTTCCAAATTTTCAAAAACCTCTCAGACATATCTTTTGGGTTCATGTTTTTCCAAGACCTTCCAGTTGTAATTGTATTTGAAATTTCATGTAATGGAGTTCTTTTTTTAAATTTTTCGAGTGCCTCTCTACCATCAAGGCAAGCACCGATTTTGTCAACCATATATTGTCCGCCTGGTGAATACTTCCAAAAGTCGTTGTATTGTGGGGCATCTTTTGGTATATCACATAAGGCAGAACCTAAATACAAATCATACGGGCTTTCTTTTTCATTCGGAAGGTTATACTCCGCAACTACTTGGTCTAAAAGAGAAAAGTCAAAGTAACCAATGTCTTTACGGATGCCAACAATTATTAACCGTTGTCTGTTTGAAGGCACGCCATAATCACAGGTCTTGAATAATTTATAATTCGTTTTGAAACCGAGTTTTTCCGTTCTTTTAACTATTTCATCAGGAATACTTGTTCCATTATCCATTTTTGAGGAAAGAATTCCTTTCACGTTTTCAAATACAAATCCAATCGGTGGATTTTTTCTTTTAAGTGCTTGCTTTAAAAGGTTTTCACATTCTTCAAATAAATTACCTCTTTCATCATTGATGCCTTTTCTTAAACCAGCATTTGAAAAAGGCTGGCAAGGGAAGCCTGCAATTAAAAAATCAAAATCAGGAATAGTGTTTATGGCAGTGTTTTTTATGTCATC
>DGDD01000298.1 GCA_002385265.1 Chitinophagaceae bacterium UBA3961 | reverse complement strand
TCAATACAATAACACCGGCAATTGCCTTCGGTGAAATGCTCACTTGCGATGCTTCGATACCCGCGTCGTTCAAATAGCTTTTGATGGGACCCATCATCCAGTTAGATGCTTGCTTATATCTTAATTGTAATTGATCGGAGGATCCGCCTTCCAATTCGCGAATGATGGATTCAAAATATTCGCTAAATGCCTTATCGTCGGCCAATACGCGTGCATCGTATTCGGGCAATCCCATTTCACTCACATAACGCATCACTTTCGCTTCCGGTAATTCGGGCATTTGTGATTTTATTTCTTCCAGAAGCGTATCGGTTACTACAAATGGTGTGAGATCGGGATCAGGAAAATATCGGTAGTCATTCGCTTCTTCTTTGGTTCGAAGGGCGAAGGTTGTTCCGTTATTGGCATCGAAACTTCTGGTTTGTTGAATAATGGGTTCGCCGGCTTCAACCAAGTTCACCAGTCGCTTGAATTCATATTCAATAGCACGCTTTACGTTTCGAATAGAGTTGAGGTTCTTTACTTCCACTTTTGTTCCAAGCTTACTGTCTCCTTTTTTACGAATAGAAATATTTGCGTCGCATCGCATGCTTCCTTCCTCCATGTTTCCATCGCAAACACCTAAATAGCGAACAATTTTTCGCACTTCCGTAAGATAAGCATAGGCATCATCGGCACTGTGAATACAAGGCTCGGTTACCATTTCAATAAGAGCTACACCTGCTCGGTTTAAGTCTACACAGGTATAATCAGGATCAATATCATGAGAGCTTTTACCGGCATCTTCTTCAATATGAATTCGGTTGAGTTCAACATTGATGTTTCCCTCACCCGATTTGATGGCAACATATCCACCCACACAAATGGGAGTGGTATGTTGAGAAATCTGATATCCTTTGGGTAGATCCGGATAGAAATAATTCTTCCGAGCGAAATAGTTCAGCTCAGTAATAGCACAATGACAGGCAAGCCCCATTTTGATGGCCGCACGTACCGCTTCCTTGTTCAACATAGGCAAGGTTCCCGGATGAGCCATTGTAATTGGAGAAATATGCGTATTGGGCGCTGCACCAAAACTGGAGCTATCGCCACAAAAAAGTTTAGAAGCCGTAAGTAATTGGGCATGGACTTCGAGTCCAACCACTAGTTCATAAGAATCGAATGCGTTCATTGTTGCAAAAATACCTCTAAAAAACATACGGAACTAACCCTTGCTCCGATCCCTAAAAAGTGAAACCCCCACCAAACTAACAAAGGTGAGGGTTTTCATGGCTATACTTGCTAGCGTACAGTTACAAGTTCGCTGTTTTCAAGCGTTTAGGTGTTTTAATCTCTATAGTTTGAGCCTTACCATCTCTCTTCAATTGTACTTTTACAGAGGGCTTTTCGGCGCTTTTTCTTGCCGCCTCAGCCAATTCATCGGCGTTTTTAATGGCGGTGCCATCAAAATCGGTAATGATATCACCTTGTTTGATTCCGGCTTTGGCTGCAGGAGACTCGGGATTCACTTCCAGCACTTTCACGCCATCACCTTCTTCTAAATCTTGAGCTTTGATTCCCAGTTTTGGTCGGCGAAGGTCTAACAGTAAGTTTTGACCACGCATACCATTTCTACTATCAAATTCAAATTCGCGCATTCCATCTTCAAATTCTCTCATATCAGGCATTGCGGGCATTTGAGGTGTTCTATAAACTTGGCCACGGGGACCGGTAAAATTATAAGAGCGAGCAATGGCAATTGACTTGTTCTTACCCAATTTTGCTTTTGCTTCAGCAGCCTTCCCGTCTCTTTTGTAAGAAATGGTCACTTCATCTTCCGGCTTAAACTTACCGATAGCAGCCGCAAGGTCTTCCTGATTTTCAATAGGAATGTCGTTTACTTTACTGATGATATCGCCTGTTTTCAAACCTGCTTTTTCAGCAGCGCTGTTTTCTGATACAGTGATGATTTTTGCGCCTCCTTCCGTAGGCTCACTTGAAACACCTAAAAAGGCTTTGTTTCCAGTTGCCTGTAGATTTGCGAGTCCTTCTTCATCGGCCAAATCGAACTCGAAAAACTCTCCCGGACCATCTTCAGAACGAAAACGTGGGCTGGCAGGTCCTCCCATTACAATTCTCGGAGCAGTGTGCTTTCGAATGATTACATCCACGTCTTTTAATTCATCAAGTGGTTTTCCATTAACCGTAACTTTCTCCCCCTCTACAATAATGGTGTATTTCTGATCGTCTTTTCCTTTCTTGCGAATAATGATCTCTTGTTCTTCTTTTTTCTTTTCGCCCTCTTCTTTCGCTTTCTTCTTTTCAATCACCTTTTTTTCAACTTCTTCCTTGGTTTGAGCAAGGGTTGGAGTAGCTGCTGCTAGAAGAAATGCAGCGCATCCAATGGCTATAACTTGTTTCTTCATATATCTACGTTTTTTTTCGTAGATCAAATATAGCACTCTTGCTGAAATACGAAAATATTCGGAGATCTTTTTTTGTTAAAATTCTCCCAACAAAAAATCCCGCCTCAAAGAGGCGGGATTATGATAAATCAAGGACTGCTCCTTATTAGTTCTGAGCGATTTGGATACCCAAACGCTTGTAGTTTTCACTTGGAAGAACGGTACCGTTACCTTCCAATTCAATTACAAAAGCTCTCGGAGTAGTGCTAGAAACACCCGGATTGATCACGGTAATTTCAACTTCACCGAAGCTTTTGTTAGCAGGAATTGTTACGTTTCCTGTAATTGAATAATGCGTACCGGCATCAGCTTGAGCCGCAGTAGTTGGAATGGTTGCACCACTTACTGCTTTAAACTTGATCACTTGATCAGTGCTTTGCTGAGCTCCTACCAAGTTTACACGAAACTTAATAGTACCAGACGTACGAGTAATTGATGGATTTGCAGTAGTAACCGCGGCACCATATGTTGGGACACGTGTTAACATGGGATATGCTTGACCAGTTAACGGTGTGTTGAGTACTGTAGCGTCGAACTCAACGTACAGTTTATCTTTGAAAACCACCCCTTCATTCTTAATACAAGAAGTGAAAAAGAACGATAGAGCGATTACAAACAGATATAAATGATTTCTTTTCATACTAATCTTGTTTTAAGAATTAATAACCGGGATTCTGTTTCATGTTAGGGTTACCATCGATATCACGTTGTGGAATACCGGGAAGGATACGAGTATCAGTGAAAGGAATGGTTGCAGGAGATTTTACTACATCCAAACCGTTACGCTTCAAGTCGAACCATCTGTGACCTTCGAAAGCGAACTCCAACATACGTTGACGCATGATTTCGTTGAACAAAGCAGCACCCGTTAAAGTAACAGCAGTTAAACCACGGTTTGTGATAACTGAGTTAAGATCTGCTAATGCAAGTGCTTCGTCGCCGGCGCCAGCACGCTTATAATAAGCTTCCGCACGGTTCAACAACAGTTCTGGGAAACGAATCACAGGAACGTTATCGAGGTTAGGGAAACCACTTTTTCCGAAGAACTTAGTACACTCGATGAAACGTGTACCGCGACCTGCAGTACCCCACTCATACAAGTTTGCACGAACGTCGGCTCCACGGCTGATATTAGGGAAACCAGTAGTACCCACACCAACTTGTCCTAAGAAGAAGTTGTTTGGAACCAAGTCACCGAAACCACCCGTTGAACTGGTATTTCCAAGTGTGTTCAAAGTAGTGTAGCTAGTTTGCAATGATACGTTCACACCCAAGTTTTCGTTTTGGATATTGAATCGTACTTCGTAAATGCTTTCAGGATTGCGCAAAGCTCTCCATCCGGCAAGATAGTTTGCACTGCTCGACAATGCTGCACCAACCCCTGCTGCTTGAGCAATGGCTGTAGTTGCTTCTGTTACGGCTCTAGAATAATCGCCATAATACAATGCAACACGGCTAAATAAAGCATGAGCGGAAGCTTTTGTCGCATAATAAACACCTCTTGTGTTGCCCAACTTAGTAGTGGCAACAGTTAAGTCGGCATAAATTGACTCATATACTTCTTTCGTGCTGTTACGAGCCGGTCTGTAATCTAAGGCAGTAGTACCATCTCTGAAAGCTTTCAAAGCTAGTACGATGTTTCCTCTATAGTTAGCACCGATCACAGCAGTAGTGTCGTAAGCATAGCTACGAGCAAGGTCATGATGCAACAAAGCTCTCACGAACTTCATTTCACCTTCCCACTGATCTTTCTGGGCAGTAGTTGCGTCTGCGATATTTGGCAATGCTTCCAAAATCAAGTTGATTTCATTCAACAAGGCATAAGCGGTACCCCAAGATGCGATGTGAGAACCTTGTGTGTTTCTGTTTTCAGGTTGTAAACGACCTGATTTACCGGTTGCAGTAGTAAGATCCGCCAAAGCGTCTGTTACCGCCAGGTAATCACGTCCGTATAATAACTGGTTACGCAAACCACCGTAAACAGAGTTTACAGCCGCATTCACGTTACCTGCACTTGTTAATGCAGATTCAAAGCTGATGGATTGTCTGGGATCTACAGTCAATTTTTTGTTACAAGCTGTAACTAAAACTGCTCCAAGTACCAGTACAATCGATAATTTTCTCGTTATCTTTTTCATTTGTTCTGTTTTATTAGTTGAAAGAAGCTAACTCACTTTTCTTTTCACGCATCTTTCAAATTAAAAATTAAAGACCTAACTGAATACCAAAGGTGAAGTTTTTAGATTGAGGAACGATACCTGTAGCAGTACCACCGAATTCCACATCATATCCGGGGAAATCGCTGTATGTCCACAAGTTTACTCCTTGAATGTAGAACTTACCATTTGTGATTTTCAAACGCTTCGTAATTGATGAAGGCAAATTGTATCCGAGTGTCAATTGTTTCAAACGGATGTAGTCGGCTTTCAAAATTGTACGGCTACCGGTGAAGTTACCTGAAGCACGTGTTTCAGCGTTACCATTGATTGGTCTTGGAACACTTGTTAAATCACCAGGCTTAGTCCAACGAGCATCGTATACACTTTGCAAAGCGTTGAATGCACGTCCGCCAATTTCACTTAAGAAATTGTACTGACCATCGGTGATCTGACGACCGTATTCGTAGTTGAAGAACACTTCCAATTCAAAGTTTTTATACTCGAAATTGTTGCTGAAACCACCGAAATAATCGTTCAAAGTATTACCTAAGAACTGACGATCAGCAGCCAAAGCAGTGTAAGTTAAGTTACCTGCCAAGTCGTACCACATTGGGCGACCGGTTGCAGGGTTAACACCCGCATATTTGTTGGTAAAGAATGAACCCAAGCTCTTACCAATTTTGATTGAAGGATCAGAAGGTAAAGAAGTTAAGGTATCATACAAACCGGTTACACGGTTGTCATTATAAGAAATGTTGAAGCTGGTAGTCCATTTGAAGGCACCATCCAAAACTTTATAACGGAAGGCGAATTCAACCCCTTGGTTTTGAACAGAACCTGTGTTACGAGTAATTGAAGAGAAACCGGTTGTAGTGTAAATAGGTACACTCAACAACAAGTCTTTGTTTTCTCTTCTGTAGAAATCCAAGCTACCGGTTAAACGGTTATTGAAGAATCCGAAATCGATACCGAAGTTCGTTTCAGTACGACGCTCCCATTTCAAATCGGGGTTTGCCAACTGCGTTGGTCCAATACCTGCACTACCATTATATGTACGAGTAGCACCGTATAAACCTCTGCTTAAGAAGTTACCGATTTGGTCGTTACCTGTTTGACCGTAAGACACACGCACTT
This sequence comes from Chitinophagaceae bacterium UBA3961, assembly GCA_002385265.1. GTDB lineage: Bacteria > Bacteroidota > Bacteroidia > Chitinophagales > Chitinophagaceae > Endoryza > Endoryza foliicola. The sequence goes on along the minus strand of DGDD01000298.1, from coordinate 10,573 downwards.
TCAAATCAGAAATAGCTTTCGCTTTTTCCATGAATCGCTCAGAAGCAAGGTTCCAACCGGCACTGATCGCTGGGAAAATAGCGTATAAATTGTTAGCACCGAAACGTGAAGAACCATCACGACGTACAGTCAATGACAACAAGTATTTCTTATCGTAATCGTAGTTCACTTTAGCGAACTGAGAGAAAGTTGCAGAACCGGTCCAGAAACCAGTTACGCTTTCAGGAGTTGCTGACGCATCCAATGTACGGAACTGACTTGTTGGGAAACCGATACCTGTTGCAGCAATCTGTTCGTTGATATCTTTTCTATATTCGATACCGGCAATAGCATTGAAGTTGTGAACATCGTTGAATGTTTTTACATAGTTCAATGTATGAGTGGTAAGGAAGTTGGTGTTCCAGTTGCTTACTTCAGTTAAACGACCTACCACTGCGAAACCATCATTGGTACGAGGGTCGGTGTAACGTGTAGCTTGAACCAACCGGTAATCTAAGCCATAAGTACCCTTATAACGAAGACCTTTTGCAATTTCATAAGTAGTAGACAAGCTACCTACCATTTGATTGGTACGCTGACGTGAAGTGTTGTATTTTACTACACCAATTACGTTCTGGTTCAACAAACCATTTACAGCATTTGGCGGTAAGCCATAGAAGGTACCGTCTGCATTGTAAATTGGGTTATGAGGAAGAATCAAAGAAGCAGAGAAGGCAGGGTTACCCAAGAATGAACCATCTTGAGCAAATGGACCAGTTTGCAAAATCGTACTCAAACTGATTTGCGCTTCAATTGATAATTTCTTATTGATTTTATGACCGATGTTGGTTAACAAGGTTCCTCTTTCAAAGTCGGCAGGCAATACAATCGCATCTTGCTTCGTATAACCACCACTCAAGTAGAAGCTTGTTTTCTCTGAACCAGCAGAAATACTTACTTCAGCGTTCTTGATTTGACCTTGACGGAAAGCTTGTCTTTGCCAATCATAAGTAGGCAAAGTATCAATTTGACCTTTTGTTAATAAAGGATTCAATCCCATATCACTCAATGTACGTTGAACAGAAGTGATAGGGTTACCGCTAATGGTACCTAAACTAGCACTTGGTGTGTTTACATCAGCCAAGTTCAAAGCATTGGTGTATGCTTCTGCGCGAGCTTGAATGTATTCCTGTGTGTTTAAGATATCCAAATATTTCAATGGACTTGTAGTACCAAAGTATCCATTAACAGTGATGTTTGTTTTACCACCTTTACCTTTTTTGGTAGTGATAATTACAACCCCGTTACCGGCACGCGCACCATAGATAGAAGCCGCGGCAGCGTCTTTCAAAATCTCGATGCTCTCAATGTCGTTAGGATTCAAATAAGCCAATGGGTTGGTTTGTGTGAAGGTTTGACCCAAGCTCACAGTACCGGAGTTTACTTGTACTCCATCTACGATGTACAAAGGATCGTTACCCGCAGCAATTGAACCTACCCCACGAATACGAACGTTAACCGCACCACCTGGCAAACCGTTGTTGGAACGAATGTCTACACCGGCTGCACGACCTTGGATCGCACGGTCAAAGCTCTGCATCGGAAGGTTGCGGATTTCTTCACCACCTACACGTGCAATGGCTGCAGTTACCTCACGCTTTTTCAAGGTTTGATAACCCACTACCACTACTTCAGTCAGGTTTTTGTCTTCTGACTGCAAAGTAACGTCTACACTTGTGCGGTTAGAAACGTTAATCTCTTGCTCAACCAAACCTACGGCTGAGATCACTAACGCTTTAGTACTTGCAGGAACTGTGATGGTGAATGTACCATCTGTTTTTGTTGTTGTACCAACACTGGTACCTTTTACAACGATCGACGCATTCGGTACTGGCGCACCACTAGCATCTTTCACCTTACCGGAGATCGTCTTACTTTGTGCCACTACTTGTGCAGCAAAGAAGAGAACCCCTGCAAGGAGCAGGAGGAATTTTCTCATGTGAAACAGTTTTTGTTTGATAAAACAATGGATTCCGTCTAAATGTTCAGACGGACATTAAAAGACAGCGAATTTATTCCAACGGCTGCTTTCTTGAACTGAAAAACACCTTAGAATTTGATTAAAATCACACCATTCATCATATTATTGATTCAACTCAAGCATCACAATTGTTAATAAATTGCAAATGAATAAATAATGGATATTAATATTTTTAATATCTTATTTATGTTTTCGGGAATTTTTTCACAAACACCAATAAGAGGGCTGGCAAAAGGATTAAATTGGTCAAAGTGGCTAAAACTAAGGTGAGCGAAGTGAGCCAACCGAGGGCCTTTGTACCACCGAATTCACTGAAAACGAAGATGATAAACCCGGCTATCAAAACCAAAGAAGTATAGATAATGCTGATCCCTGTTTTGTGAATGGTATCGATCACCACTTTCTCGGGATTCGCGCCCGATTTCAATTCCTGCTTATAATTCACTAAAAAGCGAATCGTAATATCAATTGCAATTCCTAGCGCTACAGAAAAAACCAACACCGTAGAGGGTTTGATAGCCACTCCTACCCATCCCATTACACCGGCCGTAATTACCAGCGGAATAATATTCGGAATCAATGAGCAAATTAGAATCTTAAACGATCTAAAAAGATACAACATACACACTGCTATTAAGGCAAAAGCCCAAACTACACTTTCTTTTAATCCGTTGATAATGAATGTACTACCTTCCAAAAAGGTAACAGATGTTCCCGTGAATTCAACATGATACTTGCTGGAATCAAACAAGCTCCCCGTAACTGCACTTACAGTATCAATGATCTCTGGGAGTCTCTTGCTACCCACATCCGCCATATTTACGCTCACTCGAATCTGTTGCTTGTTACTATCTATAAAGGAACGCAACAACTTGTTCAAACTCTCGCCCGACTTCTCTCCTTCCTTCGGCGTTAAATATTGCGCCAAGAACGCAATATCAAAGGAAGACGGCAATCCATACGCACTGCTGTCGCCATCATAATAGGCTTGACGAACAAACTTGAGTCCCTCTACCAACGACAATGGTCGAGCCATTTCAGGCCTATTCGAAATGAAAGCCGAAAGCGAATCGATTTTAGATAACAACACCAATGTGTTTTTCCGAAAGCCATTTTTTTGCTTGGTATCAATCACAATTTCTAAAGGCATCACACCTTTAAAATTCTTTTCGAAGAACTTCAAATCTGTGTAAACTTTATCAGTTTTTGGCAAATCGTCTACAATAAATCCTTGTGACTGCAATTGTAAAATTCCTGCTACCGCTCCAATCAAAAACAAAGCACTCATTCCATAAATAAGTTTCTGATGATGCAAGCTCCAAAGTTCCAATCGATCCAAGAACTTCAACATCCACTTGTTATCGAGGTATTGCATGTGTCGCTTCTTAGGATTTGGAAGCACACTCAATGTAACGGGAATGAGTATCAGAGAAATGAAGAACAGTGCCATAATATTGATGCCCGCAACCGCTCCAAACTCTTTCAGCAATGCACTTCTCGTTAATGCAAATACTGCAAATCCAATAGCAGCAGCAATATTGCAAAACAAGGTTACAATACCCATTCGTCTCACCATCTCTACCAAAGCGTGATTTTTATCTCCGGTATCGCGGTAGCTGGTATGATATTTATTCAAAAAATAGATGCAATTGGGCACCCCAATTACAACCACCAAAGGTGGGATCAATGCAGTTAAAAGGGAGATCTTATAACCAAACAAATGAAGCGTTCCTAAACTCCATACCACTCCAATAATTACAACAGCCAATGAAAGACCTGTAGCACTAAAGCTTCTAAAAAAGATAAAAAGAATCAATGCACTCAACAAAATTGAACCCACCAAAAAATACCGCATCTCTTTGGCAATTTTATCGGCCACAATGGTTCTGATCAAAGGAAGACCACTATAGTGCAATTCTATATTGTGTGTTTTCTCAAACTTAGCCGCAATTTCCAGGACGGAAGCAACCACTCCGGTTCTTGCTTTGGAGTTGATGATCTTTTTATCCAACCGAACCCCCATTAAGTAAGCATTGGTTTCCGGATTGTACAACAAGGTCTTATAAAAAGGAAGACTATAAAAAACAGCAGCGGCGCTATCCAATTGTATTTGTGTAATTTTTCCTTTTCCAAAAATTGGAGTAGAGAGGAGTTTTTCTGCAGCAGTGTCTTTATACAATTGAACAGTGCCCGGAATGGCGAGGATATCTTCTACCGCAGGGACCTTCTTTAGCTCTTCAATCAACTTCACATAATCATTGAAAAAGCCTTCTTCAAAGAATTTATTCGTTTGCACACCAATTACCATCAAGCCCGCATCTTCACCAAATTTTTGACGAAAGTTTTGATACGCAATATACTTGGGATTGTCGGTGGGAATCGCCCGCGTAAATTCATAACTCAATTCCACTTTCGAAGCATGGTAACCCATAAAAGCGGTTACAGCCAACAAGATGGTCAATAAGACCCATCTGAATTTCAAAATGAAACGGCCTAGAGATGCCCACATATGTTATTGGATGTTTTAGGTGTACAAAGAAACTCATTTTAGCTCGCTTACTCAACTTAAATTTTCGTTACAAAGTGGCTACCTTTGAAGCATGCGCTGTAAAGCACCCTTTTTGTGGACTTTGCTCCTTTTCGTGCTCCATTCTTCCTATGGTCAAGTACCGGCCCTAAACGAATGGCGTCTGCATCTTCCTTGGAATGAAACTACGGTGCTTCAAACCAATGATCAATCCGTCTGGTGCGCTACCCCTTATGGCATTTTCGAATACAATGCTACAAGTGGAGAATACACACAGCTCACCAAACAAAACCGACTCTCAGAAACCGGAATCGAAACCTTCCAATTGATTCCATCTTCCAATAATCTAGTAGTGGCTTATAATAACGGACTTATAGATGTGCTAACTGAAAATGAAACCACTTCTCTTACCAGCTTCCGAGATCTTAATACGCTGTCAAGTAAACAGATCTATGAAATTTTCAATACCGCGAACACATCCTATATTTCAACCGGACTGGGCATCTTAGTTATTGACCTAAACAAACAAGAATTTAAAGGAAACTATTCAATTGGAGATAATGGCGGGCCTGTTCAAGTATTCAGTACCGTTATCTACAACAACAGTATATATGCTGCTACCTCGGAGGGTTTAAAGAAAGCTGCACTAAACGGTGTAAATCTTGCCGATTATCGCAATTGGTCGCTCGATGCCGGCCTCCCAAACAATTCGAGCCCCGTTACAAAACTGAGCGTTGTAAATAATCAACTTATTGCACTACGAAAAGACAGTTTGTTTAGTTTTAGTTCAAACTGGCAATTCTTATATGCCGATGGCTGGGCTGTTACAAATATGCGCACTAGCAACAATCAACTATTTCTTATTGAACGTTTAGGTTCCAATGCAAGAGTTGCTCAACTTTCAACATCCGGTTCCCTAGTAAATGCTATTCAAAATTCGCTGATCCAGTTCCCCAACGATGTACTTTCGTTAAACAACACCATTTATATTGCTGATCGAAGAAAAGGAATGGGATTGTTTGCCAATAGCGGTTTCTCTTCACTGATTCCGAATGGACCTATCGGAAAAAATACCGGTCAACATTTCGCTACCAATAACGGGCTTTGGGCTGCCTCAAGATCAAATTGGGAACCTAGTTCCGGCAATTCAAATGGACTGAGTCTTTTAACAGAAACAGGATGGACAAGTTTCTCTTCTTTTAATAATTCCTTACCCGATTCATTAGGCAACGTGTTGGTTACAATAACCGACGAAACAAAAGATATTGTTTGGGCCGGTTCCGATCAGAGAGGCCTTCTTCGGAAAGAAGGGAATACTTGGTCGGTTTATGCGCTGAATTCACTCATTGGCAGTTCAAGCATTTCGCCTCAGCGATACATAGTGAGCGGGCTGGGCCTCGATTCAAAAAACAATCTTTGGATCGCCAACAGTCAAGCCGGCAATCCCTTGAAGGTGGTGAAACCTGATGGCAGCAGTAAATCCTTCTCCATTCCATTCCCAGTTTCCAATAATAGTCTTGCGCAAATTTTGGTAGACGATTACGATCATATTTGGATTTGTAGTGGAGAGAATCAAGGAATTTTTGTATTCAATTACGGTGCTGATATCAACAATACCGCTGATGACCAATGGAAATGGATTCGTTCAGTTAGTCAAGCAGGAAACTTGCCTTCCCCGGCTATTCGTTCGATCACTAAAGATAGAAACGGCTTTGTATGGGTAGGCACCACTAATGGGGCCGCAGTATTTCAATGCGTGAACGATCTTTTTGCAAGCAATAAAATTTGTGACGCCATTTGGCCTATAGTGAAGCAGGGAAACTTTGCCGGCTATCTTTTAGCGAATGAGGCGGTATATAGTATTGCCACAGATGGAGCCAATAGAAAATGGATGGGTACTAACAATGGAGTGTTTTTAGTTAATGAAGAAGGTGAGGAAACATTGCAACAATTTAACAAGAGCAATAGCCTGCTTTTGTCAGACACAGTTTACTCTATTGCAATAGCAAAAGCAACCGGAGAAGTATTTTTTGGAACATCAAATGGGATGGCCTCCTATCGGTCAACCGCAACCGATCCAACAGTTGAAAAAGGCAAGGTGCTTGTATTTCCGAATCCGGTACCACCGGACTATACCGGATTGATCGGCATTAAAGGACTTCCGGAAAATGCAACTGTAAAAATTACGGAGTTGAACGGCAGATTGATTTATGAAACAAAAGCATTGGGTGGACAGGCCACTTGGAACGGACGCGATTTGAAAGGCAGGAATATCAATTCGGGCGTGTATTTGGTGATTGTAAAAGAACCTATATCCGCAGAAAAAGCAGTTTCCAAAATTGTATTTATCGGGAAATAATGAGTGGAGAAGTATTACATAGAACGAAAGGGATTGTATTAAAATCGGTTGCTTACGGCGATACGAGTTTGATTGTAACGGTATTCACGGAGTTATTTGGAACGCAGTCGTACTTGATGCAAGGTGTGCGCACCAGCAAACAGAAAGGCACTAATAAAGCAAGTTATTTTCAGATCGGAAGCATGTTGGAATTAGTGGTATACCACAAAGAATTCAAAAACCTTCAACGCGTTAAAGAATATCGATGGAGCTATTTGTACAAGAATATCTTCTTCGATGTAATTAAAAATTGTGTAGCGCAGTATATGGTTGAACTTTTGCAAAAACTCTTAAAGCAACCCGAACCCAATCCCGAACTGTTTTATTTTATAGAAGACGCATTCATCCATTTAGATGAGGCAGATTCTACAACATTAGCGAACTACCCTATTTTCTTTGCCACGCACTTGCCGTTCTTTTTTGGATTTCGTATCAATGATAGTTATACTCAATTACGCTGTGTTTTAGATTTGAAAGAAGGTTCTTTCGAAACTGAGATCCCCCATCACCCTTCCTATATTACAGAACCCTACAGTAGTTTAATTTCTCAATTCTTAAAAGTTCAGCATCCGAAAGAACTGGAAGAATTAAAAATGAATGTAGAAAAGAGAAGAATGCTTTTAGCGGCATTGGAAGAATTCTATCAACACCACTTGCATGAATTTGGAAACTTAAAAAGCTTGAGCGTACTCAAGCAATTACTCTGAGTTGGGAAAAATCCTCGGCAATCAAATTCACACCGGGTTTCCGGTGCTTTTTAAATGCACCGAATTGCTCATCTAATTTTAAAGCTTTGGCACCATTGCTAGTAGCAGCTTCTACTAAATACTCGGAAGGAAGATTTGGATACAATTCCTTGAGCTTTTGCAGTTCCTTTCGAATCGACAATTGATGATTGGAAGCCAAGCTATCCGTTCCAATTGTAATAGGTATGGCGGCGTTTCTAAGCAAGTTAATATCGGGAACTTGATTACCGATGAATTCATTGGCATTGGGGCAAAGGCAGCAGTAACGGGGTCCTTGAGAATAGCGACTCTTCAATTCATCGATGTCTTCTTTGGTGATCGATCCATTGTGTACTAAAATCAAAGGTTCGTTGGTGAAAAAAGGAAGGGAATATTGAAGCGAAGAGAGGCCGGTACCTTTAAAAAAATCTACTTCAACTTTTAGAAATTCAAACAGTCCTTTAAAATCGCCTACTCCATTTTTGATCCACTCTTCTTCCGCACTGCTTTCTTGAGAATGCATGGTTTGAATCGGATGTGCGTTTGTTTGCTGAATCATCTTAAACAATTCGGCCGAAACAGAATAGGGGGCATGTGGCACCAGAGACATTCGTTCTTCACTATGGCCTTCTGCTTTGAATTGTTGTAATACTTCTAAACCGGCTTCATAACGAGACTTCGCGCCGGCGGGTACAAATCCACTAATCTCAATAAAATTATGAAAAACGATCTCTGTTTGAAGTTTTACAGAGGCAGATACTCCCGTATTGCAAATATCACCAACGGCCACAATACCCTCCGCCTTCATTTCTGCGATGGCAGCATTCATGGCATTGATCTGATCATCATGGGAAGCGGACCTTTTGGTCATTACTTCCTTTATGAAGCCAACCATCCCGGTTTTTTCGGAAAGCTTCCCCTTTAAATGGCTCAATTCTAAATGGCAGTGGGTATTGATGAATCCAGGACAAAGAATTCCCTCCAAAACTGGAATTGCCGTTTCTTCAGGTTGCAGGTCCTCCACACCAAGAACGACTCCCTCACTATTAAGAATCAATACTTTCTCGGAACCATACCAGTTCTCTCCATCAAATAACTTCTGTGCACGATACTTTCTATATTCCATATGAAGGGGGAATGAATTAACTTTGCAAACTTAATCAGGAAAAACGCCTTTAAAAAATAAGAGGACCAATGTTAGATAAATTAGACGCAATACGAGCTCGATTTGAGGATTTAGGGGTAGCCCTAACCAACCCGGAGATCGTTAGCGACAATAAGAAGTTCAGTGCGCTCAGTAAAGAATACCGTAGTCTAGAGAAAATTGTGGTAAAGGCAAATAGCTACAAGGGCACTTTGGACGATTTAGAGATGTACAAAGAGGCGCTGAACGGCAATGACGAAGAATTGCGAGAACTGGCCAAATTAGAATTACCTGATTTGGAAGCTAAGAAAGATGTTTTAGAGGCTGAAATCCGCAAATTGCTCATTCCAAAAGACCCTCAAGACGATAAAAACGCCATCATTGAAATTCGTGCCGGAACCGGAGGCGATGAGGCAAGTTTATTTGCCGGCAACCTCTTAGACATGTACCTCAGATATTGCGCCAATAAAGGTTGGAAAACAGCCGTATTGAGTGAGAATGAAGGAACAGTGGGTGGATACAAGGAAGTACAATTAGAAGTAGTGGGCGATGAAGTATATGGAACATTGAAATTTGAGAGTGGTGTTCACCGCGTGCAGCGTGTTCCGGACACTGAAACCAGTGGTCGTGTACACACATCTGCCGCTACTGTGGCAGTAATGCCTGAGGCGGAAGAAATTGATTTTGAATTGAGAGAGGCGGATGTGAAAATGGAAACCTCGCGAAGCGGGGGTGCCGGTGGACAGAACGTAAACAAAGTAGAAACCAAGGTAATGTTAACCCATATTCCAACCGGAACCGTTATCATTTGCCAAACAGAACGTACGCAGTTAGGCAACCGTGAGAAAGCGATGCAAATGTTGCGTACCAAATTGTACGAAGAACAAGTAAGAAAGCAGGAAGAAGAAATTGCACGTCAACGTAAGAGCTTGGTAAGTACCGGAGACCGTTCAGCAAAGATCAGAACTTATAACTATCCTCAAGGTCGTGTAACCGATCACCGCATTGGCTTAACGGTTTACAACTTGAATGATGTAATGAATGGACAATTGCAAGAATTCATCGATGCCTTACAATTTGCCGAGAATGCTGAGAAGCTTGGAAAGCAAGGGGAGTAAAAGAGGAATAATAATTAAGAATTAAGAGTTAAGAATTAAGAATTGAACAGCCAGATAACAGGAACGAGGATGCGGGGAGACGGGAAACGAGAAAATACAGTGATCTTGATATCAGTTGTAAAACGCGAAATAATTGCAACAACGACAAACTCTTTAAGGCCCCGACCCCAGCGGGGTCGCACATCAGTAGCAAAAAAATAACACGATAATAAATCGACCGTGGAAGGGTCGAATGTTGGTAGAAATAGAATTGGGCGACCTTGCGTTCGACCTCGGAGAGGTCGCATCTGATCTAAACAAAGCAATAAACATCTTTAAATAAAAAAGCTATTTCCATCCAATCACCTATGCGGCGCAAAATCGAGATAGGCATGATTTCAACTGTAGATATTGGCACCGAAAAATCACTACATATTTGCCTTCATTAAATTAGTCTCTTAAAGTGTCGCTGACCCCAGCGGGGTCGCACATCAGTAGCAAAAAAAAAGCACGATGATAAATCGACCCTGTAGGGGTAGCATATTCGTAGATAACAATCAATGTGTACGCGTTCGACCTCGGAGAGGTCGCATCTGATCTAAACAAAGCAATAAACATCTTTAAATAAAAAAGCTATTTCCATCCAATCACCTATGCGGCGC
>DGDD01000180.1:1350-12978 GCA_002385265.1 Chitinophagaceae bacterium UBA3961 | reverse complement strand
ACATACCAAGTTCATCGGATACAAATCCGAAACCTATTATGTGAAGAAAGGTGGTAAAAGAGTGAAAAAAACCAGAAAGGTTCCCAAGTACAATGTATATTATACACCAAACACTAGAAGTGGCACGGAAACTTATATCTGGGCTGCCGATAGAGCCGACGAAAAAGGCGAATTCGTTGGTGAACAAGTATATGATTCACTTGAGTATGTGCCTAATATTAACGACCCGGAATTTAAGGCCAAATCATTGTTGTGGACGAAGAAGTATTTCGATAAGAGCCTGCTCCTCGCCTCTTTTGTGGAAGAAGAGTTTACCAATGCCGGTCGCTCGAGTAACGGGGTAAAACAACGGACCTGGGAAGGTATTTGGGTGTTACAAGCAACCGCGATGCCCTCTATTTTGGTTGAAACCGGTTTCATCACAAATGAAGATGAAGAGAACTACTTGAACAGTGAAAAAGGACAAAATGAAGTTGCCGATAATGTGTTCAATGCAATCAAACGCTACAAACAACAATTGGAGAACAAAAACGTGCTGGGTAAAAATACGCCAAAAGCTAAGATCAACTCAGTAGTGAGTAGAAAATAACCGATTCGTAAATATTTGAAAGCCAGTCTCCTTAAAGACTGGCTTTTTTATTTTTATTACAAGCCAATTCCTAAACATCGTCGACTCTTCCGCTCGTTTCTTAACAAAACTCTAAATCCACTCATTCAAAGCGGCTTCAAAAAAGGATAATTCCCAGAAACCCACTATTTTATCTATTTTTGCCCTTTCATTGGACTGTGGTTAAACAACTTCTAATATGAAGGTATCAAACGAAACTAAAGTAGGGGCGCTAACTGCGATCGCTATTACAATACTGATCTTAGGATTCAATTTCTTAAAAGGTAAAGATATTACCGAGCTTTCCAATACGGTATTCGCTGAATTTCCAAGCGTAGAAGGACTGGCTCCTTCTAGTCCCGTTTATGTGAAAGGATACCAAGTAGGGCGCGTAGCCGATTTGGAAGCAAAAGATGCAAACCTCACCGGAATTAAAGTAAGCATCACTCTTAAGCAAAGCATCAATATCCCCAAAGATTCCTATGCTACCCTTTCAAGAACCCTCCTGGGTGCCACTAGCGTAGTTATTGTAATGGGTAACGCTAAAGAATACGTGCAAGACGGTGGTGAACTTTCCGTTAAATTGTCTCCCGATTTAATGTCGCAGGTAAAAACAAGCCTTGATCCGGCTGTAGACAATATCAACAAAACCTTGGTTCAGTTAGAATCTGTGATCCAAAAACTGAATGCGGTACTGGACCCCAACACACAGAATAATTTGCATGAAATTGTAGCCAATTTAACCACATCTTCCAAATCATTGGTAGAGCTCTTGAACACCCAATCAGGAGCCCTAGCCCATACCTTAAACAATGTTGAAAGTGTTACCGGTAATTTGGCAAAAAACAATGCTTCAATTGATAGCACTTTAAACAACTTACAGGTTACAACCAAGAATCTTTCGCAAGCTAAGATTGCTGAAACAGTATCAGGGCTTCAATCGGCAGTAGCAAAATTGGAGACCACCTTAAACAAAGTAAACAGTCCGGAAGGCAGTGTGGGTGCGTTGTTAAATGATCGCAAATTGTACGATGAATTGCGACAAACCAATAGAAGTTTAACTACCTTACTCGACGATTTTAAAACTCACCCCAAACGATATGTAAACGTATCGGTTTTCGGGAAGAAAGATAAAACAGGTCCATTAAGCAAACCACTTTACGATAGCATCCCGGCAAAAGGATCGAACAAGTAATGAAGTCAGTCTTTTCCCTTCTTATTGTCCTACTCTGCATGAGCCAATTGGCCCATGCTCAAGCAGTAACCGATACTACGGCTTCTGATACTATGAAATTGGTGGAAATCATCAATGCCGATAAGAATGGATTTAAGAGAATCGACTCTGTTACTGAACTTCAGATTCTAGTAGGGCATGCCATTATCAAACAAGGAAGCACCACTTTCTATTTCGACAGTGCGGTTTATAACAAACGGCTAAAGACGGTGGAAGCGTTCGGAAATATTCACATCAACGATCGAGACAGCATTCATACCTATTCTCAATACCTCCTTTATCATACAGATACCAAAGTGGCTTTCCTAAAAAAGAAGGTAAAACTCACCGATAATAAATCCACCCTCTACACGGAAGATTTAGTGTACGATATCAACCAGAAATTGGGCGAATACAAAAATGGAGGCAGAGTGGTAAACGGCTCTTCGGTACTTACCAGTAAAGAAGGCACTTACTATGCCGACTTGAAAGACATCTACTTTAAAAGAAATGTAAAACTCAAAGATCCGAAGTACAATCTTGAAACCGACTCACTCTTATACAATACCAATTCTGAAATTGCCACATTCATCGATCGCACAAAAATCGTGGACAGTTCAAAACGTGAAATCATCACGCGTGAAGGGTTTTACGACTTGAAGAATAAGAAAGCAGTCTTCGGAAAAAGACCCACTATCAAAGATGGGGCAACGCAAATCACCGCCAACGACATCACTACAGATGATGAAACCGGTATCAGTATTTTAAAGGGAAACGCAGTTTATAAAGACACAGCGCAAGGAGTTGCCGTTCTAGCAAACCTAATTGAGGCCAATAAAAAAGAAGGTAATTTCAGAGCCACGTTGAATCCGCTTATGATCATCAAACAAGAAGAGGATTCCATCTATATTGCCGCTGATACGTTGTTCTCCGGCAAACTCAGTAAGCTCGGTAAAGACAGTACTGTATTGAAAGATACCATCAAAGGGAAAGTGGTGATCACGAAGGACTCTATTAACAACAACGATAGTACAGATCGCTATTTCAAAGCATATAGAAACGTGAGAATATTCAGCGATTCCTTGCAAGCGGTGGCCGACAGTTTATTCTATTCTGGCAAAGACTCCATTTTCCGGCTCATGCAAAAGCCAATTGTATGGGGCAATACCGGGCAAATTACGGGCGATACCATTCTTCTCTACACGAAGAATAAAAAAACCGATAAAATGGAGGTCTTCGAAAAAGGGATGTTGATCAGTGATGCCGGCAGCGGGCTTTACAATCAAATAAAAGGCAATCGTATTTATGCCTATTTCAAAGAAGGCAATCTCGATTATGTTCGAGCGAAAGGAAATGCGGAAAGTATTTACATCATTACCGACGATAAAGACAGCAGCTTAATAGGCATCAACCGCGCCACAGGCGATATCATCGATCTTCGATTTGTAGAGAAAAAAGTAAACCGAGTGGTGTTTGTGAACGATGTGAAAGGAACCATGTACCCAATCAAGCAAGTGCCTGAAGAATCGAAACGACTGCCCAACTTCCAATGGCATGAAAAGCGCCGTCCTAAAACCAAATACGAACTCTTTGGTGAATAAGATCCTGTTAAAGAAATACTATTTAAACATTACTCAACAACAATTAATGGGGGCTGGCACTATTTTCGTTGAAGCAACCTAAACTGGACAATATGAAAGTATTCAAAACCGTAGTAGCAATCTTCATTCTCACCATTATTGGCTCGAAGGTGATGGCGCAAGATTATAAATTCGCCGCCGGTATTCGCCTTTCCAATGCCTCCCCTACCATCAGCAATTCCATTACAGGAAAATACTTCGTTACAGAGAAATCGGCCATCGAAGGATTGGTGTCCTTTGGAAGTCGCTTTGGTGTAGGTGCCTTATTGGAAATCCACAATCAACTCAAACCACAAGGCTTTAGCTGGTTTTATGGAGCCGGTGCTTATGTTGGGTTTGAAGGCGGCTCAACCTATGTTGGCCCAACCGGAATCGTTGGCTTAGATTACAAGTTCCCCAATATTCCATTGAACCTTTCATTGGATTGGAAACCGGAGCTGGACATCGTCCCAAAAATAAAATTCGTTCCCGACGCCCTCTCCCTTTCAGCAAGATTTACTTTCAAATAAATACATTAAAAAAGCGCTTCTTTCGAAGCGCTTTTTTCTTTTAAAACTTTTATGACCAAGGCCAGTAATAAGCCAGAAAGATCGCTGTAATAATTCCCGCTAAATCGGCCAGCAATGCAGCGGAAACCGCATATCGTGTATTCTTGATACCCACCGAGCCAAAATACACAGCAACGATGTAGAAAGTGGTGTCTGCAGATCCCTGAAAAACACAGGCCAATCTGCCCACAAAACTATCAGGTCCATAAACCTTCATCGCATCAAGCATCATGGCACGGGCACCGCCCCCGCTAAAAGGCTTAATGAATGCAGTAGGCATGGCCGGCACAAACTGATCGTCAATTCCAACGGCGTGACACACCCAACTCAATCCCTGCACCATATAATCAAAAGCTCCGCAAGTGCGCAGCAAACTGATTCCAACAAAAATTCCCACCAAATACGGAATGATCTTGATGGCTACATCAAAGCCTTGTTTAGCTCCGTCAATAAAAGCATCAAATACCATCACTTTTTTCACTAAGCCACCAATAATAAACACGATGAATAATAGAAGGATCAGTCCATTACTCACCAAGTTAGAAAAGGTAGTAGCTCCTTCTTTTGTAAGATAGAGGCGCAGATAGATCCCCATACCGGCCAGCACAACTGAACCAATCAAACTCAAAGCCAGAATGGCTTTCCATTGTTGCCAGGTAAACTTCTGCCAAATGGCCGTAACACTCATGGCAACAATAGTAGCCACAAAGGTTCCGATCATACAAGGGATGAATATTTCTGTTGGATTGTTTGATTTCAACAATACACGCTGCGCAATAATGCTCACCGGGATCAAGGTTAGTCCGGATGCATGCAGCACCATGAACATGATCTGAGAATTCGAAGCCACTTCTTTATTTGGATTGTCTTGCTGCATGCTTTCCATCGCTTTCAAACCGAAAGGAGTTGCTGCATTGTCGAGACCGAGTAAATTGGCCGAAAAATTCATCATCATATGCCCCATGGCCGGATGATTTTTTGGCAAATCGGGGAAGAGTTTTGAGAAGAAGGGGCCTACGATGCGCGATAAAAAACGAACCGCGCCTGCTTTCTCGCCAATGTTCATAAATCCAAGAAACAAGCTCATAACACCAATAAGACCCATAGAAATGGTAACACCGGTGCTGGCAGAATCGAAAACGCCATCCATCATGGTCTTCAAAATAGCCGTGTCGCCCATCCCTACTCTAATGAGGGCTACGATAAAAGCTATCAGGAAAAATCCGATCCACAAATAATTCAAAATCATAGCAATGGATTTATAATACGGGAAGTTTCATCATTTTTTGCGTTCTCCCAAATAATAATCGAGAAAAGGAGGTAAAATAGTACCTTTGCGCCTCAAATTTTACTGAATTATGGGTTTAAAAGCAGGTATCGTTGGATTGCCAAATGTGGGTAAATCGACCTTGTTTAATGCCGTTAGCAATAGTGCCAAAGCACAGGCAAGCAATTATCGTTTCTGTACTATCGAGCCAAACGTGGGTTTGGTAGATGTACCTGATCAACGCTTGAACAAACTGGCTGAATTGGTTCAGCCTGAGCGCATCGTTCCTACTCAAATAGAAATTGTAGACATTGCAGGCTTGGTGAAAGGCGCCAGCAAGGGCGAAGGCCTGGGAAATAAGTTTCTCGCTAACATTCGTGAGGTGGATGCTATTATCCACGTTATTCGTTGCTTCGAAGATGAAAATGTGCTGCGCGACGAAGGCCCTATCAATCCTGTAAGCGACAAAGACATCATCGATACTGAACTTCAACTCAAAGACCTTGATAGCGTTGAGAAGAAATTATCGCGTTCAGAGAAAATGATCAAAACCGGCGATCCTAAGATCAAATTAGAAGTGGAGGTTTTGAAAAAATGTAAAGAGCATTTGGAGCAAGGAAAGAGCATCCGTGGGTTGGATCTTTCGGCTGCCGACAAAGTGGCCATCGCCGATTTGTTCCTTCTTACCGATAAACCTGTTCTTTATGTAGCCAATGTAGATGAAGCTTCCATGCACACAGGTAACAAATTTTCTGAAGCACTTCAAGCCGCTGTAGCCGGAGAAGGCGCACAAGTGATTGTAATGAACAACAGCATCGAAGCGCAGATCGCCGAAATGGAAGATCCCGCTGATAAAGAGTTGTTCATGGGTGAATACAAAATGACCGAGCCAGCATTGAACCGCTTGATTCGCTCAACCTATAAACTATTAAACCTTTATACTTACTTCACTGCAGGAGTTCAAGAGGTTCGCGCTTGGACTATTCAAGACGGATGGAAAGCACCTCAGGCTGCCGGAGTTATTCATACCGACTTTGAAAAAGGATTCATTAAAGCTGAGGTAATTGGCTATGATGACTATATCCAGTACAAGTCTGAAGCAGCTGCTCGTGAGGCCGGTCGCCTAAGAATTGAAGGAAAAGAATACATCGTCAAAGATGGAGATGTGATGCACTTTAGATTCAATGTGTAAGGCTAATTAAGAATTAAGAGTTAAGAATTAATAATTGGGGTGCGTGGTGAATACTACGTACCCTTTTTCTATTTAAGTCAATACGCGTTTAGATGATTGATATAAAGTATCTAGTATATAAAAAAGTAAACCCCGATTGCTCGGGGTTGTACTTATTAATCCATCACAGTTAAGCAAGATTAGAAAATATTGTAAGCAAAACTTACGTAGTAGATACCACCCACTTCTGGGTTACCGAACGCAGTCTTGTAATATTTGTTGAGTAAGTTTGTTCCACCCATTTTAACAATGGTTCTCTTTGTTGGGAACTTGTAGCTCACTTGAGCATCGAAAATAGTGTAACCATCCACTTCACCTTGACGGAAATCACTTTCATAGAAGAAGCCTTGTTGAGTTCTCATGTTTACAGCAAAACCCAAACGCTTTTGGTAACCAAAACCGGTGTTGCTGAAACCAAGGTTATAGCGGTATTTAGGTGCATTGAAAAATGCCACGAAACCGGCTTCTACGTTGGTAATTCTATCGAATGTTAAGTTAGTGCTTAGTACGAAGTTTCTAGGCAATGACCAGTCGATGCTTGCACCATAACCATAGGTTTTTACTTTGCTAGTACTGTTTACTGCTACTGAAACGATACGGTTAGGTCCTGCAAATGGAGATGCTGGTCCACCCAAGCCTTGAACAACGATTCTACGACCTAGGAAGTTTTCGTACTCACCCCAGTAACCGTAAATGTCTACCAGAACTTTCTTCTTAAACAATCCTTTGTAACCAAACTCAAAGCTTCTCATGCTTTCAGGTTTGTACTCTGCAAATTCCGCTTCTTTCAAAGCAGCCAAAGCACCTGGGATGTTTCCACCTTGTGCCAAAGCACCTGCAGTTCTCACACTTTCCAATGTATAAGCAGCGATTCCGGTAGGATTGTCATTCAAAGTATTTACAGATCTAAAATTGTAGAACTTACGAAGTTCAGGCAATCCACCTAACAATACAGTACCACCACCTACAGAAAGGTTGATCCACTGGTTTTGTGTAGTTGCGAAACGATAGGCTGTTTGGAAGGAGCCGCGCAAGTTATGGTTCTGTGCCAATTTCACTACTGCTGTAAAACGTGGAGTGAAACGACCTTTGAAGTTTTGGTTTTTATCGAAACGACCGGCAGCAGACAACTTCAAACGCTCGTTGAACAGAGCTTTTGAAACTTGTGCATAGGCACCTGTTTCATTGATCTTGATACGACCTGCTGAATCAGCAAAAAGGGTTCCTTGTGAGTTTAACACGTATTGCTTCACGGAAGCACCGGCAATCAGATCAAAATATTTACCGGTTAAATGACTGAAGTTGTATTGACCTTCTGCTTGGTACAAGTCCGTTCTATCAAGGAACAAACCACCACCTTGTTTAATTGGAGTGGTTCTTACTTTATTAAAGATAGCATTGAATGCATCGGTTCCTGCTAAAGGACGTCCGATATCGGCTACAGAACGACCTGAGTTATGCAAGTTTTGTAAAGAAGCAGCTACAGCAGCTTGTGCTTGAGCCAGCGTACCCCCCGACAATAAAACGGTTTGGAACTGGGTAGCAGCCGCAGTGGCAAAACCTGATACATATTGGGGATACCAGCTACCTGCAGCATTAGAGGCAACATAACTTGGTTTCCAAGCTTCGTTAAAGATACGAGTGGTAACTGTAGCGTTGTAAGACTCCCCAGAGTTCTCTTGGGTAGTGTAGCCTCTTACATACCAGTTCTTATGCTTTAATTCTAATTTATACTGACCTACTTTCAAATCTTTCAATGAGTAACGGTCGCTACCTGTGTAAACAGTATTACCGGTTCCCCAATAAGCCGCTAAGCTAGCTTCCAAATTATCAGTCAATTTATAGTGAAGCGCACCGGTCAACTTTACGTTTACGGTATTGTTGTTCACCACTTCTCTTTCTTTGTAACCGGTTCTAGAAACCATCATTGGAGAGCCCAAGAACTGGCTTAAGATGGGGCTTAATGCAGCGTTCCCTGCAATGGCACCTTGAATGAATGGACGAATGTCTACGGTAGTTTCATCACCATATACGTTTACTCCATCGTAGTTAGGATCGCTGGTGCGTGTTCCTGCAACTACTTTACCATAATTGTTTACAGAAGCATCTCCGGCGAGGTAGTTAGAAGTATCATTGGCAACCCAATCTTTCGCTTGAACGAATTGGGCACTCATTTTAAAGGCCATTCTTTCATTGATCTTAGTAGACCAACGAACGCTCCAATCGTAGAATGGAGAGGCGCTTGAACGTTGTCTTTTATCGGTATGCATAATACCGGTTTTCACTTGATAGCTTAAACCTTGGTATTTGAATGGGTTTTTACTATTCAAAAGAATGGTACCGTTCATACCACCTGGGCCATATAAAGCAGAAGAGGCACCGGGTAACAATTCCATGCTTTCTACATCCAATTCAGTTAATCCAATTACGCTACCAACAGAAAAGTTCAAGCCGGGAGCTTGGTTGTCCATTCCATCAATCAATTGATTGACGCGGGCACTACCACTACCGTTGAAACCGCGGGTACTTACTGTGTTAAAGGTGAAACTAGAGGTAGTAATGTCAACCCCCTTGATGTTTCTAAAGATGTCATAATATCCGGTAGCAGGTGTGTTTCTAATATTCGCTACGTTCAATAGAAACGGGTGATTCGAGAATACGTTCAGGAACACGGCTTGCAGATACAACAACTTCCACCCCTAAACTGCTGGCCGGAACAAAACTGATCTCAACCGCATCAGAAGCACCGGATACTTTGAACTCTTGCGTTTCAAAGCCAATAGAGGTGAATATTAATGTAAATGGAGGTTTTTGAGAAGTTACCAATTTGAAATTACCCTTCTCATCAGTAAACGTACCGGAGCTCGACCCTTTTACAGTTACGGAAACTGCGGGAACTCCCTCTTTGTTGGTACTGTTCTTAACACTTCCTGTAATAGTTACAGACTGGGCTACGGCAGCAATCGACATCATGCAAAAAAACAGCAAAGCTGCCAGCGAACGGAAGCTTTTTCTCATAATGGTAGTTTTAGTTTCGTTAGTATTGGGGGCAAAATACACATTGCGCCCGACCTGCAAAAATTTAATTTTTTTAGAATGGATGAGGGTTTTGTGTGAATATTTCCTACCCTGCTTTTTTTCCCAGTTTGGGTGCCGAATCCTAATTTCGGGCCATGAATTCGCTCCATTTTCCAGGCCAAACCGGCTTTTATAAGGGTAAAGTAAGAGATGTGTATTATATCGGCTCAGAAACACTCGTAATGATCGCCTCCAATCGTATTTCAGCTTTCGATGTAATTCTGCCTCGTCCTATTCCTTTCAAAGGTCAGGTTTTAAATCAAATTGCTGCGCATATGTTGAAGGCAACCACCGATATCTGCCCCAATTGGTTGCTCAGCACCCCTGCGCCCAATGTATCGATCGGCAAAACTTGCCAGCCTTTTAAAATAGAAATGGTGGTTCGTGGAAACTTAGTTGGGCATGCCTGGCGTACCTATTCTTCCGGCTTGAGAACGCTCTGTGGTGCCACGCTGGCCGAAGGATTAAAAGAGAACGACTTTTTCCCTACACCTATTATAACCCCTTCTACGAAAGCAGAAGCCGGTCATGATGAAGACATTGCCCCCGACCAAATCATTGCCCAAGGCTTGTGTACAGCTTCCGAATGGGAAACTTTAAGCAAGTACGCTTTGGCTCTTTTTGCCAGAGGTAAAGAGCTAGCCGCTAAACAAGGACTGATTCTCGCCGATACCAAATATGAATTCGGTAAAATTGGTGATACCATTTATTTAATGGATGAAGTACATACCCCGGACTCATCTCGCTACTTCTATGCAGAAGGATTTGAAGAACGTCAAGCCAGTGGAGAGCGTCAAAAACAATTGAGTAAAGAGTTTGTGAGAGAATGGCTGATCGCGAACAATTTCATGGGTAAAGAAGGTCAAGTAGTACCTGAAATGACCGATGAATGGGTTGATACCATCTCAAAGCGCTACATCGAATTGTATGAAAAAGTAATTGGAGCTCCCTTCCAAGCTAAGGCGCTTACCGATCAGGAAACAGAAGCTTGCATTGTGGAAGCACTGAAAAAAATCTAATTGAACCTCAATTAATTTTATAGCTTAGGTGCCTAAAACCGATTGTTTATGGCACCTGAGCAACTTTTCAATATTTCCGGCAACCTCGCCATGGCCGGGTGGCTCTTTCTTATTTTTGTCAGTCCCTTTTGGAAAAACATCAACCAAGTTGTGGTTGCCATCTTTGTCACCATTCTAGCACTTTTCTACGCTTGGATGATTCTCCAAAGTTTTCAATTCTCCGATCTTGCTAAATTTGGAACACTAGAAGGTGTAATGGGATTGTTCACTAATAAAACAATGGTATGCGCCGGATGGATTCATTACTTGGCTTTTGATTTATTCATCGGAACTTGGATCGTTCGCAACGCCCAAAAACATTCCATCAATCATTGGATTACAGTCCCCTCTCTTTTGCTTACGTTTATGATGGGCCCAATTGGATTGTTGAGCTACTTTTTAATTCGCTTTGCGCTTACAAAAACTTATTTTGCTGAAAATTAACCCGGTATCATGATTTCGTTTCTCAGTCAACTCAAACAACGTAACAAGTTGTTCTTCTACTACGGTTTGTTCTCTTTCATTGGTTGTTTTATAATGATGATGTTGTATCAACAACAACCTTTTATCGTAGCAGGTGCCAATGCTTGGGCGAAGCCCTTCAAGTTCTTCCTTTCTATTGCAGTTCTCTGCTGGACGATGGGTTGGTTATTGCACGAACTCAATGAACCAAAGAAAGTTAGAATGTATACGATCATGTCAGTGGTGATGATGACTATTGAACTTGTCATCATTACTTGGCAAGCAGCTAATGGTCGTCTTTCCCATTTCAATCAATCAACCCCCTTGTATGGTGCTTTATATGCACTCATGGGAGTGGCCATTCTAACTTTTACTTGCTGGACAGCCTATATTACTTTTCTATTCTTTAAGTTGAAATCGGACACCATTACTCCTAATTACTTATTGAGCATACAACTAGGCTTGTTGTTCTTTGTAATATTCTCTTTTGAAGGCGGCGTTATGAGTGCCTTTAACAAACATAC
>DGDD01000180.1:0-1041 GCA_002385265.1 Chitinophagaceae bacterium UBA3961 | reverse complement strand
ATGAGTGCCTTTAACAAACATACTATTGGAGGAAACGACGGTTCACCTGGCATTCCACTGCTTGGATGGAGCTATTATTTGGGTGACTTGCGTGTAGCGCATTTCTTCGGAATTCATTCACTTCAAGTGCTGCCTTTGATGGGAGCCTATTTTACTACTTCCAAAAAACAAGTGTGGTTGTTTGGAATTCTATATTTTATCTTGGTTAGCATGATGCTTCTTCAAGCTTTCTTAAAAGTTCCATTCATCGAAAAAGCCCTTTAACATGAAATTTTTATCCCTATTGCTCATTGCAGTATTGCCCTTATTTTCCCTTGCTCAATCTGAACATTATTTAATAGTGGGAACCTACACCAATGGAAAAAGTGAAGGGATTTATGTGTTTAAATTCGATTCAAAAACCGGAACTGCTAAAGAATGGAGTCATGTAGTCAGTTCAAATCCATCTTACTTAGCCATTAGCCCGAATAAAAAAATTGTATTGGCAGTAAATGAGAATGCTGATACCCTTGCAAACAGTTATGGAGGTGAAATCAGTTCATTTTCTTTCAACTCTAAACTGGGCACGCTCACTCCAATTAACAAAGTAAGCTCCGGCGGCGAACACCCTTGTTATGTAACGATGGATGCAAGTGGAAAATGGGCCATCATTGGCAACTATTCAAGTGGTACCATTAGTATCAATTACCTTGATGGAAAAGGAACCTTGTTTCCTCCCAATCAAATTCTTAAACACCAAGGTAGCGGTCCAAATAAAGCACGTCAAGAAGCGGCGCATGTGCATTCTACGGTATTTTCAAAAGACTTCCGCTATGTTTTCACACCTGATTTGGGTACCGATACTATTAACGCCTATCGCTTCGATAAGTCCTTAGGGAAATTGTTTGCAACCGGCAAGAATGCAACAGCTAGCAGCCCGGGTGGTGGGCCTCGCCACTTTGAATTCCATCCCAATAGTAAATATGCGTATTTAATGGAAGAACTTACGGGAACGGTGCAAGCGTTTCAATACACTGCAACGAAGGGTTCTTTGAAATCGAT
>DGDD01000275.1 GCA_002385265.1 Chitinophagaceae bacterium UBA3961 | reverse complement strand
AACTTGTTTTCATTGCAGCGCACCAGCGGGGGCATCTCCCTTCATTGTCGGGCCATATTTATGCATTAGTAAAAGCGTTTGGAACAGGCGGAAATATTTTGTATTACGACCACTGCCCCATGGCAAATGAAAACAAAGGAGCCGGGTGGTTGAGTGAAACAAGGCAGATTAAAAATCCTTATTTCGGAAAACAGATGTTAAGCTGTGGAAGCATAAAAGAAATATTGAATTAATAATAAATAATAGTTTGTATGGTAAGGGCACTCATAACATTTGCATTAAAAAACAGGCTCGTTGTACTGCTGGCGGCGGCAGGATTATTTGCATGGGGCCTTTATTCTATTAAGCAAAACCCGATTGATGCAATACCCGATTTATCGGAAAACCAGGTGATTGTTTTTACCGAATGGATGGGACGAAGCCCCCAGTTGATGGAAGACCAGATTACCTATCCGCTGGTCTCAAACCTGCAGGGTATTCCACGAATTAAAAATATCAGGGGTACTTCTATGTTCGGAATGAGTTTCGTGTATGTGATTTTTGAAGATAATGTAGATGTTTATTGGGCAAGAACCAGGGTACTGGAAAGGTTAAACTATGCACAACGGTTATTGCCACAGGGAGTAACGCCTTCTCTGGGCCCGGATGGCACTGGCGTAGGTCATATATTCTGGTATCATATTGATGCAAAAAAAATGGATTTGGGGGAACAAAGAGCCTTGCAGGATTGGTATATAAAATTTGCTTTACAAACAGTTCCGGGTGTTGCGGAAGTAGCCTCTTTTGGAGGGTTTGAAAAACAATACCAGATTTTATTAGACCCCGTAAAACTGCAATTCTATAATGTCACCCTCATGGATGTGATGACTAAGGTGAAAGCCAATAACAATGATGTAGGCGGAAGAAAATTTGAAATGAGTGATATGGCGTATGTTATTCGTGGATTGGGGTATATAAAGAATAAGGAAGATGTAGAGAATATTTCATTAAAGCAATACAATGGCATCCCCGTAAGGGTAAAAGATGTGGGGGCAGTACAAATGGGCGGCGATTTGCGGCTTGGCATTTTTGACCAAAATGGAGAAGGTGAAGTAGTAGGTGGTATAGTTGTGATGCGGTACGGAGAAAATGCAGACAGGGTGATAAAAGCAGTAAAAGCAAAAATGAAGGAAGTGGAAAAAGGTTTGCCGGAAGGAGTATCATTTAAAATTTCTTATGACAGAAGCACTTTAATTGAAGAAGCTGTAGAATCAGTAAAAGGAACGCTGATAGAGGAATTAATTACAGTTTCAATTGTAATACTTGTATTTCTTTTTCACTGGCGAAGTGCATTAGTGATACTTATTCAGCTTCCCATTTCTGTTGCTATCGGATTTATATTACTGCAGGCATTTGGTCTTTCCTCAAACATTATGTCTTTAACCGGTATTGCATTGGCCATTGGAGTAGTGGTTGATGATGGAATTGTAATGGTAGAAAACTCTTACCGGCATATTTGTGATGAGCAGATAAAACGAACGGCGGGTAAAAAGTAATTCATAGTAATTGATGTAGTATTAAATGAATAAAATATGAAATGGATAAAAAAAATATTTAAACGAAGCTCCGAAATTCTTACTGCAGAAGAGCGGTTAAAAATTATTGAGAGTTCTTCAAGACAGGTGGGGCCAGGTGTATTTTACTCAACAGTTATTGTTATCGCATCATTTCTGCCGGTATTCCTGTTAACCGGTATGGAAGGAAAACTGTTTTCTCCTTTAGCATGGACAAAATCCTTTATACTTATTGTAGATGCATTTCTGGCAATTACACTCACCCCTGTTTTAATTTCATTTCTTATTAAAGGGAAACTCAGGCCCGAAAACAAAAATCCAATTACAAGAATTTTAGAAAAAATTTATACCCCCATACTTTCCTTTTGTTTAAGATGGCGTAAGACGGTAATAGGTGTGAATCTTGTGGCGTTGGCAATTGGCGTTTTTATGTTCACCCGGCTGGGCTCCGAATTCATGCCTCCCCTCGATGAGGGCTCCCTGCTGTTTATGCCAATAACAATGCCCGACGTTTCTAATTCAGAAGTTAAAAGATTATTGCAGGTGCAGGATAAAATAATCAAAACAGTACCGGAAGTAGCACATGTATTGGGCAAAGCCGGCAGGGCAAATACTGCAACTGATAATTCACCTGTAAGTATGATTGAAACTATCATTTTACTAAAACCAAGAAATGAGTGGCGAAAGGGGGTGACTAAAAATGATGTTATCAATGAACTGAATACTAAACTGCAAATACCCGGTATTACCAATGGATGGACACAGCCCATCATTAACCGTATCAATATGCTTTCTACCGGTATCCGTACTGATGTGGGTATAAAAGTATATGGGCAAAACCTTGATACGATATATGCTTTTGCACAACAAATAAAAAAAGCATTGGATGGAACGCCGGGAGTTAAAGATTTATATGTTGAACCTATTACTGGTGGTAAGTACATTGAAATTGCTGTGAAGAGAGATGAAATTGGAAGGTATGGATTGAATGTAGATGATGTAAATGCAGTAGTGGAAAGTTCATTAGGCGGCATGCGCCTTACTACTACTATTGAAGGAAGGCAGCGGTTTTCTGTAAATGCACGGTTTGCGCAGGACTTTAGGAATAATAT
Organism: Chitinophagaceae bacterium UBA3961; assembly: GCA_002385265.1. Classification (GTDB taxonomy): domain Bacteria; phylum Bacteroidota; class Bacteroidia; order Chitinophagales; family Chitinophagaceae; genus Endoryza; species Endoryza foliicola. Next base: position 90 of record DGDD01000275.1, on the reverse strand, counting down.
CCAAGCCTTAAAAAGATTACAAGTGCAAACGATGAGTTTTGGCTCCATTCCCCTGGAAGCAGTTGCCAACATCCGGAGATCTGAAGAGCG